>NZ_JBHGXH010000117.1:0-2722 GCF_041936445.1 Candidatus Darwinibacter acetoxidans
AAACAAACCCCTGCACGGCGGTAACGTCGAGTATCGAGGGGGGTATATCGAGGATCTCGCGGCGGCAGAAAACCTGGTCGCGGAACTCAATTCTGAGGAGATGAGCTGATGCCCTCCAACGACAATCTCCTGGAGCGGGCATTCATGGCCCGGATCCGGGCCGATGAGTACCGCGAGGACCTCGCCGCCCTGCAGAAGGAGTTCGACGAGCGGCCGGACGTCATCGACCGCAAGCGCCGGATCGAGCGCTGCGAGGAGGAGCGGCGGCAGGCGATCGCGCAGGCGAAGGCGGCGGGGATCAGCAAGCAGGGCTCGTTCCGGCTCAAGATCCGCACCCGCAAGCAGCGCACGGTGATCCCGGAGCGGTTCTTCGCCCGGTTCGGTGCGGAGACGTTCGTCCGGTGCTCCACTGTCGCCATCGGCAAGGCCGAGGCTCTGTTGGGCAAGGGTGCGTTCGACGACTGCTGCGAGGTCGCGGTCAAGGACCTCGGTGCGACGGTTGAGTATGTGCGCCCGGGGGCTGGGGAATGAGCGCCCCTAATTTTAGAGCCCTCACCCCTCTGCTCGCGGAACCCCTCAGAGGTACCACGGGGCCGAGATATCTGATAGGTGATGCCGTCCTAACGGGAGTCGTTGCAAACGCAGACGATACCGTAGGCATGGGGGTTATCGCCGGAACCGTGCTTGCCGACGCCCCGGAGATTATCGGCTGCTACTCTATGCGGCATCTCCGCGAGGCCGTCTCACTCGCTGAGAAGATCGGGATGCGTCGCTTCGTGCTCGCGGCCTACGGTGACGAGGTGCCGGAGCAGGCCCTCCTCCTCATGATCGACACCAGAGGGGATCGGTTCGTCGCGGTTGCGTCCCGGTCGCTCGCCGCGAATTACCCTGCGCAGAGGATGATGGAGGTGGGAGAATGATCCCCGCACTCCCCTGCGGCACGTACTCCGACGGCGACACCCCGGCAGGAGCGTTTTACGTCGCCGCATTCGAGCCCGGGGACGCCCCGCACCATGTCGGCGAGTATCGGATCGAGACTGTCATCCGGGCGCTGGAGGCGCTCCGGACATGCGGCTACGACGATGTCGAGATCGGCAGCGTCGAGCGCGGCGGCAGGCAGCACCTGCTACTGATCGGGCTCGATGGCGAGGCTCGGTTCGGCGACACACAGATGGGTTGTATCGCGGTGGTGCCGGTGGAGGTGGCCTGATGTCCGACCTTCCCGCAACCACCACTCCCGCGACCCCGGCAACCTACGATCCCGAGAAACTCCGCCTGATCCGGGATATGTGCGCCAAAGGAGCGACCGACAACGAGTTCCTTGTCATGATGGAGCTCGCCAACCGCTACCAACTCGACCCCTTCAGCAAGCAGATCTGGCTCGTCAAATATGGCGACTCCCCCGCGCAGATCTTCTGCGGCCGCGACGGATACCTCGCGATCGCCCACCGCTCCGGCGTATTCGACGGGATGGAGGCGGGCGCGGACAAGGATGCCGAGGGGCAGCTCTACGGGTGGTGCAGAGTGTGGCGCAAGGATATGTCGCACCCCTTCGAGGTCAAGGTCTACGCCTCCGAGTATTCGACCGGCAAGAACCTCTGGAAGGATAAGCCCCGGACCATGATCCAGAAGGTCGCCGAGGCACAGTGCCTCCGTAGAGCGTTCAGTATCAGCGGCCTCTACAGCCCCGAAGAGATCGACACTGGCGACCGCGCCCCGCGCTACGTCGGCGAGGTGCCCCAGGCGACCCCAACCTGCTGCGAGGTCTGCGGGGTCCCGGTGCCGGAGGAGATCCGCGAGAAAACCCGGCCCCACATCGAACGAGTGCTCTGCGTCGAGCATTTCTCGGAGTGGTGGAACGCCCAAAAGGAGGTGCAGGCATGACCTTCACCCCGAAAGAGGTCATCCTCGGCGCCTCAGTCCCACTCGAAAACGGCAGCACCATAACTTTCTCGATCGCCGGGAAGATCGAGACCGAACGGGACTGTGACGACGCGGTCGTGATTTTCGGCCGCAAACTCCTGAAATATACCAACTGTGCGACGGACGATGACCGGCTCACGGTGCGGCAGGTGATCTCCTCGATCACCTCGACGCCGCTCGACAAAGTGCCGGACGTCGGAACGCCGACTCCTCCGGCCCCGGTCAAGGAGCCTGCGAAGGTCGCGCCACCTGTGGCTGCCCCGACCCCGGCGATGGGTCCAGCCCCTACAGCGGCAGAGCAGGTGGCGGCGGCCGTCGCCCAGTGCATCAAGCCACCGGTAGATGTAGAGGATATAGCGCGGCAGCAGCACGCCGACAAGCTCAAAGCAGATCTTGAGCGGCTCCAGGCCGATCACGACACCCGGGTTGCGCGGTGGGCGGCGACTGCACCAGATCCCGCGCCGAGTGCACCACCAGCCCCGGAGGCCCCCGTGTCAGGTGCACCACAATCCGGAGAGGTCTGTGTGAACTGTGGTGCGGCTGTGTCGGCGAGCCAGGCGAAACTCTCGCAGCTCTTCCAGAGCAAAACGCTATGCAAGAAGTGCATGGAGGCGACGGCATGATCCTTATCTTCGCGACGCCCGAAGAGACCCGGGAACTGCTCGGGCCCTCGACTCGGCAGCCTGAGATCGTCCGGCCGCAGACGAGCGGTCCGTGCGTGCACTATGACGAGCTGTCGGAGTACGCGGCGGACGCTTACCCGTGCACCTACCCGTACGGCGACGGGACGTGCCCGCAC
>NZ_JBHGXH010000118.1:0-2076 GCF_041936445.1 Candidatus Darwinibacter acetoxidans
TTGGCGATCTTCCAGAAGATGTCCTCCAGGGCCTTGGTGGAGGGGATATCCTCCGCCATGATGTCGCCCCGGTGGGCGACGGTCATCAGGCCGCCCTCAATACTTAGAAAGAGGACGTCCCGCATGGCCGGATGGTCCTGGGCCGTGGCAGCTAGATAAGTCTTGCCGGCGCCCTGCGGGCCGTAGACTAAAATTTTCATACGACCAGCCACCTTCTCAGGGGTGACCTTATAAGACATTCTCTTCATCCTCCTTTTCCTGGGATTTGTCCACCATGCCGGCACGTGGCCGGTAGTGGGTCTCCCTAATGTACTCAGCATCCTCGCCGGCGAGTTCGGCAAGACAGAGCTGCCGATAAGCACAGCCGTTGCAGGTGCGGTGCCCAAGATTCCGGACCACGATCTTGGTGGACCGTCGGATCTCCCGGGCAGTGGGCTCAATGACCTCCTTCCAGACCCGGCGCACCGTGTCCAGGGTCCTATACTCCTTGGCAGGCCGGAAGAACTCAACAGTAGAGAGTTTCTCTGCCATGTCCAAATAATCGTCCGGGTTCAGGCCGGCCTCCAGCAGGGCGGCCTTATAAGTCTCCCAATCCGTCTTAATGAGAGCCCGGCTCATGGTGCCGTCCTTGTTAAGCTTCGGCTTTGCCGGAGGCTTGTTCGAAATCTGGAAGGTGATAGTACCAACAGGAGGCTTACGCAGGATCCGAAAGATGGCGTACTGGTAGGCAGCGTTCTGAAGATTGACCTCCTCCACCTCATAAGGCTGGAAGGATCCCCGGACCTTCCAGTCCACCAACCAGATCTGGTCGGTAGGCTTGTGCCGTCCCACCCAGTCAATGTACCCGTGAAACCCGCCCCAGCCTTTGAGCGGAACGGTGAAATGGTACTCGATCATAGGGATGCCAGCCGGATCCGTGACAGTCTCCCACTCATCGATGGGCAGCTTACGAAGGGTGCGGATGGCGATCCGCTCGGCATCAGCCGCCACTTGGCGGATGGCTTCGATCTCCTCCTCAAAGAGATCGCCCCGAGCCAACTCCCGCTCCCTCCAAGATTCCACCCCTTTCCGCACACAGTCCTCCACCGACTTCCAGCCGTAGTAGTACTCCCGGAGCGCCGTCGCCAACCCCATGTGAACCGCCGACCCCAGGGACAGCGGCCGAGCATCCACCCGCGGCGCCAGATTTTCCTGGTAGATATATCGCCATCCCTGGCGGCATCGCAGGTAAGTGGAGATCTGACTGAAGGAGAGGAGAGGCTTAGTCGTCACCCGCATCACCGGTACCCCCTCCCTATTGGCCGCCATACAAGCACGGTCCACACCTCCGATGTTTTGACCAAGCCGTTGCACCCAATGACTCTTCCGGCCTCGTCCCGGATCGCCTCACCAGGGACGAGGACGTCATCTCGATCACCACACGCCTGGGCGGCTAGGGCTGAGACAATGTACACAGTGCCGTCGCTTGGTTCGGGCAACCCCTCCAGCCGCCCGAACTTTGTGGCGTAGACGGTGATTCCGTCCACTTCCCCAACAACTACTCGCTCCGCCGACCGCCGGGCAACTGTGCCCGACGGCGGCAGCTCCAGAAACGTCCCGTCTGCTTTCCGCACATTCAATGCGTGCGGAGTAAGGTTTACAAACATTTTCCCTCCTCCTCTTTCATTTCCTTATTTTTATTATAACACATCAGATGGCTGTTTGTCAAGTATTTACTTGCTAGTCACTAAAATGGTGGCAAATTACTCCGGTCTGTCTACCTCCTGTAAAATTTTTATAGTTACTCGTTTTCTGCCCCACTCCAAGGCTTGCTGATGTGATGGGAAATAAACATCAATTATTTTGCCTTTAATTGCTCCCCCGGTGTCCAGGGCCTCGGCCTCCCCATACCCCTCAACCCATATCTTTGTGCCAAGGGGTATGACATTCGGGTCCACCGCTATCACTCCAGGCCGTACCTTTTCCCCACTGGCCGTAATACCGTATGCCGGATGATCAGGGGTCTTACCTGTGCATATTTTGCAAGCGCAGTAAGCGGTGGCCTCTACCGTCATAGTTCTGCTAGTGGTACCCCTT
>NZ_JBHGXH010000119.1:0-2231 GCF_041936445.1 Candidatus Darwinibacter acetoxidans
GTTGATCCCTACCTGCCGGATCTCTACGAACTATTCCTACAGTCTGGCGCTGAGGCTAACGATCAGGGGCAGGCCAGCAAGTAAGGCCGGCCCCGGCCAATACATTTGCTACTATTTTAGCGGCAAGCAAACAAATACTTGACAAATTACCATCTGATATGTTATAATAAAAATAGAAGGAGGAGATAAGAAATGCGTGACCCTAATCTCGGTATACCGACCCCGTTCGGTACTCCCAATGACAACGATGACGAGTTCTCGGTGAATCTGTCTGAAGCCCCAGTTGGCGGCGGTTACCTTGTCCCGGACGGTGACTATCCTGCTGTCCTGGTGGACCTGCGGAAGGGATTCAGTAAGAATGGAAATCCTCAGTGGATCTGGACGTTTGCCATTATGAGCGGTGAGCATGCTGGTAAGGAGTTCCCGCTGTTCACGGCCATCATCCCGTCCGCCCTCTGGAAGGTCGCCGAGACCGTCGAGGCTCTTGGTTTGGGCAAGGGCGGCACGATGAGCAAGTTCACCAAGAGCGAGGCCCTGTCCCGGCGGTGCATCATCAGTATCCGGAAGGATACTTACAACGGCCAGGAGCGGTCCTCTATCGCCAAGGTGTTGCCGCACCCTGATGGTCCAGGGCCGGTCACCGGGTTCAACCCTAGGAAGGCTTCCGATAACCCGGTTCCTTTCTAAGCTGGGGCCAATCAGCGCCGGAGGTTGGTATATCAACCTCCGGCACACTGGAGGTGAAGCGTGGTGCTAGTGGATAAGGTAGATGAGCGCTACTGGACCCTGATGGAGCGGTTCGAGAAAGCGCCAGAGTTGACGATTGACGTTGAAACTACCGGCCTGAAGATCTGGCACGGGGATCGTATCTGTGGCATTGCTATTTATGATGGTGAAGTAGCTGCTTACTTTCCCTTCCGGCACGAGACCGGCCCCAACTTGCCTCTAGAGCGGCTGGAGGATTTCCGGCGGTTGATTCGAGGCAAGACCATCATCAACCACAATATCAAGTTCGACATAGAGGCTATGTGGGTGGACGGATTCCCGCTGCCGCACCGGGTCGAGGACTCGATGTTGGCAGCGCACCTGATAAATGAGAACGAGTACAAGCTCGACGCCCAAGGACGGCCTATCAGGAAGTCGGGCGGCCACATGGCTACTGACTACACCCTCTCCAATCTGGCAAAGAAGTACCTAGGTCAGGCCGACTCCAAGGACGAGATGGAGCAGATCATGAAGGAGAGGGGGCTAACCAAGAGCAGTTTGTGGCGGTTGCCGCCGGAGTTGGTGGCACCATATGCCGTGGGTGATGTGAAGCTGGCCAAGGCTCTGCGTGACTTTTACGTTCCGCACCTAAAGTTGTGGCGGTTATATGACCTATGGCAGGAGGTCAACCGCTACTGTATCATCACCACCAAGATAGAGATCAGGGGTCTGCAACTTGATCGGGATCGTATCTGCCAATATATAGAAGAAGCGGAGCGGATGATAGAGCCGACCCTGAAGGAGATTCAAATTCTGGCTGGCTACGAGATTAACCCTGCCAGTCCCAAACAACTCCAGGCGTGGCTGGGGCTGGACAGCACATCTAAGGCCATCTTGGAGGAGGAACTCATGCACCTGCCAGAGGATCACCCCAAGGCTATCACCATCCGCAAGATTCAGGAATACCGGGGCTGGACCAAGGTTAACTCCACATACTACCAGCCATACCTGGAGTTGTGCGATTCTAATGGAGTTATACACCCGAACTTATTGTTGCACGGGACGGTATCCGGGCGGCTGTCTTGCGTGCAGCCTAACTTACAGGCGGTGCCGCGCTACTCAGAGGTCTATAAGGTCAAAGATGTATTCGTGGCCCGGCCCGGATACGTTCTGGTGTCGGCGGACTACTCCCAAGCGGAGATCCGGTGGGGAACCCATTACGCCAGGGAGGAAAATATGGCGGCAAACCTCTTGGCCGGCAAGGACATTCACAGTGCAGCGGCGGAGGAGCTGGAGATTCCCCGGGACGCCGCCAAGCGAATCAACTTCGGCATCATCTACGGCATCGGCCGGAAGGCCCTAGCCAAGCAGCTAAGGATCCCGGTAGAGAAAGCGGCGAAATACCTACAGAAGTACCACGAGAGGTATCCTGGATTCCGGCGGCTGTACAAGCGGGCGGAGGAGGTCGCCACGGAGCGCGGCTATATCCGGATGTTCACGGGCCGGGTGCGCCGCTATGACCAGTA
>NZ_JBHGXH010000120.1:0-2097 GCF_041936445.1 Candidatus Darwinibacter acetoxidans
TGGTTGTCCACGGCGATGCTGACGGGCTTGCTGGCCAGCGGGATGTCAACGGTCTGGACGGTCGCCTCGCCGTCCCATTTCAGAACCCGGTGGATTAGTTTGCGCTGGTTCGCCTCTCCCCAGCTTTTGGGTCTGGTCATACAACTTCACCTCCTGCGTAGTCCTTTATCTGCAGGACTATGCTTGTCAGCGCTCGTTCTAAATCGCCTTTTAAATCGCCGTCGTGAAGGATTTTCACCTTGAGGGCTATTGCTGTTTTGTAGAGTGCATATTCTCGCTCATAGTCCGGTTCGTCCGCCATTTCATCCGGCGGCTCCGGCAGCTTCACCCCGGCGTTTAAAAGATACTGTTCGGCCGCTAAAAGAAGGGGACCGAGGACGCTGTCGCCCCCGGTCCCGTAGAATCCGAGCAGGTTTTTCACAAACTCCAGTAGCGTATTGCCTTCGGGAACCTCTGGAATTTCGGGTATTTCGGCTCCGTTGCCGTTGCCGTTTTCTTCTTCAGGCATGGTCTACGCCTCCGATCGGGCTTCTATTCTACAGCAGCGACAACTTCCGCCAGCCGAAAGGCAGAGTAGAGCTTGAACTTCATGTCGAACCATGCGGTCAGCGCCCAAATGTAATCGCCGGAGTTGATGTCTTTGTCGCTGTCGTAAATCGTGTCCGGATCGTAGTTGATGTGGAAATACCGGAAGTCGCCGATGATGGGGGTCCCGATTTTGTCGCCGTTGTCCGTGACGTATGCCGCATCGCAGAAGAACACGGGAGCGCCGATAACCTCTTCGGGCTGCTTGCCGTAGAGCGGCACGGCGTTGTTGGAGAGTTCTTTAATCAACCCCACCCAGTCGGCATAACGCATACAGACTGCGGCGTTCTCGCGGAAATCTTCGTGCAGATCAGCCAGGGCGTTGGTGATGGCGGAGTAGAGGTCTTCGCCCTCAACGGCCTTAACCAGGTAATTGCCGTTTTTCTTTTCGTAGAAAGACTTCAGGCTCAGGCTGGTGCCTTCCTTGAAGGCTTCCTTCCGTTCTTTCGCGGCCAGGCCGGAGCGCAGGGCGTTCTCGACGTAGGAGACCAGGTCAACGTCGGTGCCGTGCAGGACGGTATCACTGATGCGGACCTTGACCTTGAACTTGTTGCGCCCGAATACAACCTTGTCGCCCTCAAGCTGAATTTCTTTTGCGGTGTTGGCATCGGTGATAAAGGCGTCGTCGTCCAGCTCGAAGTCGATCTTCGGCAGCTCCAGCCCCTTGATGGCGGTCATACCGATGCGTCCGCGCAGGGGGTTCTTGACGAAGGGCTCATGAATCAGCTCTTTGTCCTGGGTAGTCGGGAGCAGCTTGTCGCCGTGAGAAGGTGCGCCACCGGGCAGCGCTCGCAGCGGGGTCGCGTCCGCCAGAACCTTCTGGGCCTCGGGGGACATTTCGCGCTTTTCGGCTTTGGCCCGGATGAATTCAGCCTTTGCCGCGATCAGCTTGGCCTCGTCGGTCGGGGCGGTGGTAATCTTGCTCTTCTGCAACTGCGCCCGCTGCTCGGCCTCCACCTTGTCGTGCTGCTCTTTGATCAGGTTGAATCGTGTGTCGAGGTTCGCTTTCTTGTCCTTCAGCTCCTGAACCTCTTCGATGGGCACGGCGGCATTTGCAGCCTTGTCCATCAACTCAGCGGAGACCTTTTCGAGCTCCGCGCCGACGGTAGCCAGTTTTTCTTTTAACGCAAACAGGGTGCTCATTTGTTTACCTCCTGAATTATGAGTTTAGAATCTGAGAATCTTGCCAACCCGCTCAAGGGTTGCTTTGGATTCGGCGGCTATTTCGGTGCGCAGCCTCGCCTCGCCCTCGGGGTCAGCCTGCTCCTGCTTTTCTTCCAGCAGGGATTTGGGGATGTTCTTATACCTGTTAAACAGGTCCTCATCAACACATGCAGCGATATCTTTGGCGTCGATCAGCTCGTCGGCCAGGCCGTAGTTATAACTCTCCTCAGCGGTGAGCCACGTTTCGGCGTCCAGCAGTTCCTTGAGCTTCTTCTCGTCAAGTTTCTCGCCGGCATGTGCAAGATAGGCTTCAATCATGCCAACGCGGATCTTATCCAGGGCGTCGGC
>NZ_JBHGXH010000122.1:0-1186 GCF_041936445.1 Candidatus Darwinibacter acetoxidans
TCGGTGCCAGGCACCAAATTAACTAACTGGTCCGGCGGGAAAAAACCCAAACCCCTCCTGAGCATGGAATATGATAAAATGGAAATAAATGATGAAATTAAGGAGGGGCCGTGATTAAACAGATTAAAGCATACAGGTATCTCTTTTACCTGCTTGCAGCTTTGGCCGTGATTTCCCTGGGCGGAACAATTGCTTTCTGGAAAAACGCCCATCCCCTTTTTTACTGCTGGGTGATTGCCTCTGTGCTGCTGGCTGCCGGGGCGGCCGCGGCGAATATACGGCATAAAACATTGAAAACCCGGCATTATCTCAGGGAGAGCTGGGGGAAAGAGGAGCGCCGGGAGCGCGATTTCTCGGAGATCGGCTATCTTTTTGAGCATACCGCGGCGGGAGATCCCGGCAGCATTGACCGGCAAACCTGGGACGACCTGGATCTGGGGCAGGTTTATCACCGGCTGGACCGGACCCTGACCAATCCGGGCGAAGCGGCGCTCTATTATATTTTAAGAACCCCGCTTGACGATAGGGAAAAACTGCAGGAGAGGGCTCGCCTGATCCGGTTGTTTCAGGATAATGCTGCCGTAAGGGAAAAGCTCAGGCTGCTGCTGCACCGGCTGGGGAAACAGGATTTAAACAATATCACCCCGCTGTTATGGGGCGAGCTGCCGCCCCGCAACCCGCTCCGCCCGCTTTTTGACCTGCTGGCGCTGGCATCGCTGTTATCGCCGGCCGCCCCGTTTATCTGGGGGAGTAGGGCGCTGCTCTTCATTCCCTGCCTTTTTGCCATAAACATGTGGGTTCATTACAAGGTTAAACAAAGCTTTTTCTTCCACCTGCCGTCGATCTCCTACCTCGGAACACTGCTCCGGACGGCGCCGAAAATTGCCTCCATTAAGTTTCTGGAAAGAGAAAAATACGGGGAACAGCTCAGCGCCGCAGCCGGAGCCTGCCGCAAAATTCTCAGGCAGACCAGGTTTCTCTCGTCGAAGGCGACCACTTCTGATGCCGACATTTTCTTGGAATACCTGAAGATTATTTTTCTTCTAGAGGTGAGGGGATTTTATGCGGCGCTGCGTGAAATTGATAAACAACGCTCGCAGCTGCAGGCGGTCTACATGCGCATCGGCGAGCTCGATGTGTACCAATCGATCGCTTCGTACCGCGCAGGGCTGGACGGTTATGTCGA
>NZ_JBHGXH010000123.1:0-2231 GCF_041936445.1 Candidatus Darwinibacter acetoxidans
TACCGAAAACGCTGGGTTTATGCGATATAGCTCCTTGGGCTTCTTGAGCTTTGGTTGCCCGAATCGCCGGAAGTCCTTAACGTAAAACTTAGTAATGCTCTGTTCCTTCTCGAACATCGAATGCACAAGTCCGACATGACCACCTCCCACTTATAGACCGCAGGATCTCTGCGGGATAGCTGGATCACCTCCACTAGAGTTTTAACCCGTTGGCCTCTGCAATCTCCTGTACGGTCTTGCCCTCTCTCTGCGCTACAATGGCAATCAACTCCTCCCGCTTGTACTTGGCGTCATGGATACTTCTGTGACAGTACATGCACAGTCTGATTAAGTTCTCCCGTATGTCGCTGCCGCCTTGACTGCGATACCTGATATGGTGCATACCTCCATGGCCTGGCTTGCCACAACGCTCACAGTAAGGTATTTCCTCGCGCATAGCTTTCAAGAGTGCCCTGTTCCTGATCCGCTTCTCCTTCGGTACGGCTACAACAATGGATCACCCTTTCGTTTTTTAATACGCCTGCCCCCACCCCGGCTCTGTCAGTGGCGTATAGTCCCCGGCCATGTCGTTGCCTCCAAACATTCTGGAGCAGCCGGGGAGATTCGAACTCCCAGCCTGCCGATTACAAGTCGGCTGCTCTGCCAGTTGAGCTACGACTGCTCATACCAAATAAATACGGGACAGGCGCTAGGCCCGTCCCGTGGTTGTGGGGAGAGATAGAGACAACTCTACTCCTGTCCACACCATAACAGGCAACCCCTCACCATTTCAAGGCCATTGCCCTCAAAAACCCCTCAAAAACCCCTCAATATCCCCTCAATATCCCCTCAATTTCCCCCCAAAACTCCGTCAATATTTCCTCGTCCATCGCAGCTAGATGAGCCCTTACGCTTTTCCGGATAATAGCCACGCGCCTTTCCACAGTGCTCAATGAGTAATTGATTGCATCTGCGATCTCGTTGTGTGTCATGGAGCGCTCCCATTTGAGTTTCGCTATGCGCCTGTGCTCTCTCGGTAGACTCCTGATCGCCTTGTCCACTACATCCAAGACTTGTGTTATAGTTGCTCGTGCAACCGCCACGCTTCCAACTGGATCGCCAGGCGCGCGCAAGAGAGGTATTGCAACCACGCTCGCTGATGTCTGAGCCTCCAGCAGCTCCACGCTCTCCCGCCATAGCCTGCGGTTGTATAGGATACAGTCTATGGCCTTGATGGATATCTCCTCGCGGCTCATCGCCGAGTCCCTCCCCTCTCAACCCTCGGCCTTCTCTCCATCAGCTCCATGCTCTCTCTATGCCTACTCACAAACAGCCCCTCTGCAATAGCAAGCAGGCTCTGCAGCGTCCCATCCCTCCCGCAATCAGCGCACCAGTAAGTCTTGGTCTGCGGATCAAGCTCCATCTGACCCTGCTCATCCTCCGGGCACAATGGACAGTCGATGATGTATACCGCCTGAGGCCTGCACTCCAATGCCCTGCAAATCGCCTTGATATATGCGCTCCCTGGATAACTCATAATCTTACCCCCAAAACAGAGAGGCCGACCAAGCCCCACATGGGACTCAATCGGCCTCCCGCTATACGAGTCAGCCTGCTATGCTATTTGACGGCCTTCGGTAACTTCGATTCTCACCAGCTTGCCGTCCTGGATGTAAATGATGATTTTGCCGTATCTTATGCCATCTATCTTCGACGAGTCACGCCGTAGCTCCTGCATGATCTCATCTGTCAGTCCAGGCATACTCGCACCTCCGCCCTACCCCTCGGTATCATCTGCCTCTTCCCGCTCCCCCCACCGCCCACACTTGTTGCAGCGGGTGCATATCCCGCCGTAAGCTCCGCCCTCGTTCTGGCAGTCCTCCGTGGTTGAATACGTGATGTGCAGTATCCTGTTCATCATGTGCTCCCCCCCATCATCCCTCGCAGGTCAACGCGCTCCCCAAGTGGCGCCGTGAGGATGATGCGCTCGTATGGATACGCCTCGCGGACCCGCTGTTCCCACTTGCGCTTAGCTTGCAGGTCTCCATCCTGTATGTCCATCAGCTGGACTATGAGTCTGCTGAGAGTTTTGATGTCGCGTTTCATGAGAACCCCCGCCCTACAGACGCCCTCAGCCTCTCCATGATCTCCTCGCGCAGCTCATTCGCTTCCTCGTGTCGTCCCTCATGATCAAGATCGCGCATCCTCTTCAGCATCTCGGGAATTGGCTCTTGCTCAACAGCCATCATGCC
>NZ_JBHGXH010000124.1:0-1995 GCF_041936445.1 Candidatus Darwinibacter acetoxidans
AAACGTGAACAGAATCGTCTGGTTCTGGCGTGTGCCGGGAAGGTTTGTTAGGAGCGGCGAAGCGATACTTTTCGTAGATGCGCACGGCGCAGCTGTTCCGGTTGACGAAAATATCAACGTATCAACCAAAGAATGCTGAAATAGCCCGTTGCTCCGGCCCCTCCCCCCCAGGGGGGGCCGGCCGGCCCGCCGGGAGACTATCCCGGCAATATCACCACCTTTTAAGGAGGAATGAAATTGAAAAAGGATATCAGGAGCTTAGAGGCGATACCATTCGAAAAGGATCTGGTTGCAACCGGAAACGTGAACAGAATCGTCTGGTTCTGGCGTGTGCCGGGAAGGTTTGTTAGGAGCGGCGAAGCGATACTTTTCGTAGATGCGCACGGCGCAGCTGTTCCGGTTGACGAAAATATCAACATAGCAACCAAAGAATGCTGAAATAATCCGCTGCTCCGGCCCCTCCCTCCCCCAGGGGGGGGCCGGCCGGCCCGCCGGGAGCCGTAATCTCGGCAAATAAAAAATAGGAGGTAAAGAAATGAACGGGAAGATAGCATTAATGAATTACTTAAAAGAAGAGGGAGTATCCGAAAAAGAGATTAGGGAAGGGCATGACCCCCAAACCTTAAAGGTATGGGATAAGGAATACATGGTTTTGAACGAACACGAACGTTATAAAAAAGCGAAAGAGTACATACAAGAAACCCTTTGGGCGTTTATCCCCTCCTTTTTGGCGGAGGAAACAGGTTTGCCGGAAGAAGTGTTTCACGCGCTCACGGAAAAGTGTGAGAGCGGGAATGACGCCATTCTCGCGCTCGTAGAAAAAACCTGCGGCCTGGACGCTTTCGTAAAGACCGCCATAGAAGCGGACGGTTATGGTCACTTCCTCGCTTTTTATGATGGAGAGGAAGGGGAGGTAACCGTAGAAGGGGAGGATTATTTCATATATCGAATAAATTAACCTCCTACAAAGCAGAGTGACGGGGCTTCATGCCCCGGTAATGCCCCGCCCCATGGGGCGCCGGTCACAAGGCCGGAGCAGACAATAGGCCCGCCGGGAGCCGCAATCCCGGCCTGTAATCCGCTGCTTCGGCCCCTCCCCCAGGGGGGGGCCGGCTGGAGCGGGTTAACCGCTACCATAACACGGTGCCCCCTGCCAGACCAGGGGGAAGGAGGTAATGAAATGAAAAAAGAATATCCCGAAACAGTGCTGCAGGCGGCATATGAGTATGTCCGGCGACAAGGCCGGTCCTCGCACCCAGACGGGCAATTCGATTCCGGCGGGCGCTGGTATCCGTCGGAATGTGAGGAACAGCCCTGCTGCTCTGGTATCCGTCGCCCCTCCCGTGCGTGGCCTTACACGCTCATGTCTCACTGCCGCAGTATGGCGCACGTGGCCGCGCTGTATGACGTGGACGCCCGGGATGTCCACCGGGCCGTCCGCGCAGAAGCCTGGCGCGTGCTCCAGGCACAGGAGGTGCTCGCGAAATGATTACCGCGCTATCCGTTGCACTCCAGGCCGGGACCCCGATCCTGGCCTGGGGCCCTCCGGGAGTGGGGAAAACCGCCGTCATCACTGCCCTGGCGGAGTCCCTGGCCCTCCCGCTGGAGGTTGTGCTGGCTTCCATCCGGGAGCCGGCGGACTTCAGCGGCCTCCCGGTGATCCGTGATGACGGGGTTCGTATGGAAGCCCCGTCGTGGGCTCGCCGGTTGGCGGAAGCCGGGAAGGGGATCTTGTTTCTGGATGAGATCTCCACTGCTCCGCCGGCGGTTCAGGCTGCCCTGCTGAGGGTGGTCCTGGATCGCGTGGTGGGCGACCTTGAATTGCCACCGGGCGTGGCCGTTGTTGCGGCGGCAAACCCGCCCGAGCAGGCCGCCGGGGGCTGGGACCTGTCCCCGCCGCTGGCAAATCGCTTCTGCCATCTCACTTGGTCCCTGGATTCTCAGGCCTGGATCGACGGCATGATCCAGGGCTGGCCCGCGCCCCGTTTCGAGGCA
>NZ_JBHGXH010000125.1:0-6410 GCF_041936445.1 Candidatus Darwinibacter acetoxidans
GTTTGTTCTAAACAAGGAACCTGAGCCTTAGCTTGTGCCATATTATGCAAGCCAAGGTAGTGCATGGATAAATATTGGGTTGACACCCATAACAGAAAATTGCTATAATTGCTCCAGGCAAAAGCAAATTCCTATCTTTTCAGTCCCGCCATGCGGCACTTGATGTCGAGAAACTTCTCCGCGCCCAGATCGGCGGCAAAGCCCGCTTCCGTCACAGTGTAGTCGCTCAGCTTCAGCGCCATGCGCGTCGCGGTGATGGAGTTGCAGCCGTGGGCGATGTTGGCGAACGGACCGCCGTGGATGAACGCCGGTGTGCCCTCAAGCGTCTGCACGAGGTTCGGCTTGAGCGCGTCCTTCAAAAGCGCCGCCATCGCGCCCTCGGCCTTGAGGTCGTGGGCCGTGACGGGCTTGCCGTCATAGGTATACGCCACAATGATTCTGCCGAGCCGGGCCTTAAGATCTTTGATATCGCTGGCGAGGCACAGCACCGCCATGACCTCGCTGGCTACGGTAATGTCAAACCCGTCCTCCCGGGGCACGCCCTGCATCTTTCCGCCCAGACCGTCCACGATGTTCCGGAGCTGCCGATCGTTCATATCCACGGCCCGCTTCCAGGTGATCTGCTTACCGTCGATGCCCAGGGTGTTGCCCTGCTGGATGTGATTATCCAGCATCGCGGCCAGCAGGTTGTTTGCCGCGCCGATGGCGTGGAAGTCGCCCGTAAAGTGGAGGTTTATGTCCTCCATGGGGATGACCTGGGCGTATCCACCGCCGGCCGCGCCGCCCTTGACGCCGAAGACCGGGCCGAGGCTCGGCTCGCGCAGCGCCACGACGGCGTTTTTGCCGATCTTCCGCAGACCGTCCGTGAGGCCGACGGAGGTGGTCGTCTTGCCCTCGCCCGCCGGGGTGGGGGTGATAGCCGTCACCAGGATGAGCTTGCCGTCCGGCTCGTTCTCCTTATCCCGCAGAAGCTGGTAATCCACCTTCGCTTTATAATTTCCGTACTGCTCCAGGTACTTTTCGTCGACGCCCGCAACAGCTGCGATCTCACGGATGTGCTTCGGAGTGCAGGCCTGGGCAATCTCAATATCACTTTTAAATCCCATAGTGTCGGCTCCTTTAATATTAGTTGTGCTTTTGCCATGTCAGTGTATATCCGGGAACGGAAAAGCAAAAGCCGCGGCATCGTTGGTTTTTTCTTTGAGGCAGCCGCCATAATTGTCGGTACGGACATTTGACCGATTCTTCCCAAACGACAAATCAGCCGGGTTTCTTTGTATGGCGCCAAGCACTGATCCACCCCCGTTTTAATGTACGGGTACAGGATCGAACCTCCCACCGATTTGTAGGCTTTTCACCCGCGATTCACGGTTCTAAAATAATCGTAGAACACAGACATAGCTGTGTTCATATGAAACCGCGGCACACCACCGCATAATACAGGAGGAAAAGAATATGGCACTGTCTGTTGATTCCAAGGTGAAGGAACTCATGAAGAACGAGGCAGCCGCTGAGCTGATTGAAAAGTATGCTCCCGGCTTCAAAACCAATCCCCAGATGAAGCTTGTGCAGGCCCTGACCTTCCGCAAGCTCTGCAGCTTCCCCCAGGCCGGCATTTCTGCGGAAAAGCTGGAGGAGATCGACGCCGCGCTCAAAGCCCTCGGCGAATAAACTGACACACAAAAATGACGGGTCCGGCAGAGTTTCTGCCGGACCCATTCCATTTGCATTTATTCCGATTTTTTGCGCTCATTGATCTGCTGTTGGATCTGCAGGGCTTTCAGCAGGATCTGTATCCGCAGGCGTTCGTCCGGATCCTTCAGATCCGTATCCAGTTTCCGCTCGATACGCCCAATGCGTTCCAAGAGCGTACTTCTGTGTATATAAAGCGCTGCCGACGTGCGGGTCATACTCATATTCTGATCCAGATATGTCCGGAGCGTGTCTATATAGCTGACAGGCGCCTCCGCATCGTGGGCAGCAAGACGGCGCATGCCCTCGGAGAAGAACAGCTCCGTCGGCATCTTGCCAAGAGAGTTTATGATGAGCTCCGTCAGCGCGTAGTCCTGAAAATGATAGTATTTCTTCGCCGGATCAATAATCGTCCCGTTTTTCAGGGCCGCGCTGGCCTGATGGTAATACAGCCGTGCGCTGTACACATCACGGAAGGCATCGCTCGCGCCGATTCGAACACCCATCGTTTCGGTAAATTCTTCCATGGCCGCCTTGAGCGTTTCCCTGCGATCGCCGCTCTTGCCCGTTAAAGAAGCCGTTTCGATAAAGCACACGGCGGCGCCCTTGCGCTCGAAGCTCACACTGTTCGGAAAACGGCTCTCCACTTCGCTGCAGATATACCCCACCGGGAGCTTGGCAAGACGGTTATTCAGCTCCATTTTGACGCAGACATATTCCCGTCCTTCCACGACATGCTCCAGCGCCCGGCGCTGTGCATAATCCGCCGGAAGCCCGTCTACCACATCCTGCAGCACGGCGCGGAGCAGATGATCCCCTGCCGGCTCGGAAGCGGTCAACTTCAAAATGGCGCGGGTGAGCATGTCGGCCAGGATCTTCGCAAGTTCGATGTCGCCCAGGCGATGTGTGCGGTCCTTGTAGTCCAGCGTGAGGCAGCCCATGTAGGTATCCCGGTCAAAGAGGTTGACGTTCAGGGTCGTCGTGTCCAGAAGATTCAGGATCAGCGGCTCCTTTTCGGTGGTCGCCAACTCGTGCAGCTCCAGGAATTTACCGAGCTCCGAAGGGCTCAGCTTTTCCTCACGAAACGTGGTCCACAGCGTGGAGTTTCTCTCTCCCTCAACTCTTCCACGAGCTAAAAACCGGAAATTCTTATCGATCAGGAACATCGGCGTCTTGAACACCGGCCAGCTGCACGCGAGCATCTCTTCCACATCTGCATTTCGATCCAGGATCTCCTGAAGTCTGTCCCGCCAGGTGTCGAACATGTCATACAGCTCCTGCACCGCGTTGAACAGCGTAAAGATATCCGTATCATCCTTCAGCTGTATGACGCAGCACTGCTCCCGATAATAGGAAAGCTGTATTCCGTCACCAGAACATATCAGCACGACGCCCCTGGGGATAACGGCTCGCCGCGGCAGCCGCTCTGTCCGGGTGATATACAGACGATCGGCAAGGAACTCATCACCGGAGCCATCGAAAAACATCGGCCTTTCCAGCCGGAGCTCCGTCACCTTGGGGCCTGTCATCACCATGGGAAACCGCTCATACAAACCGTCAAATACGATATCTGCACTCAGCTTCATCTGCTCCGTTCCCCCATTAAAACTTCCAAAACGAATCCCATCGCCACAGCTTCATTTTAGCACCACCCGACAAAATTGCAACCGTCGCGCCTGTCGGAACATACAATTTGTACACCAACAATTTGTAGGGCTTCCGCGAGAAAAAACCGTGATTTTGTAGACTACCCAAGCACGCCTGCCCACGATTAAAATGAGATTGAGCAACCCATTTATTATTGAGCAAATCAACAGGGAGGTTATGAGAGATGCCACTCAATGACAAGCTGCCAAGCCAGAAATGCGTGGAGACCGTATGGGGCAAGCTGATTCCCGAGAAGGAATCATACAAGTACGCCGTGCGTCAGATCGCCGCTTTCTGCGCAAACCTTTTCCAGGTCATGCGCGTCCTGGAACCGGACTTCGAAAAGCGCACCGCCGCGATCTGCGAGATATCGTACATGATGAACATGTCCGCCTCCAGCGACGAGTACATGCACGAGTTCTTCGATGAGTGGAATATCCCCGAGTTCTGCAAGAAGGACGCGTGGCTCGGCGCCATCTTCGGAGATTCCGGCGACGAGTACCAGAACATGGCCGGCCGCGTCATCCAGTTCACCCACGACCGCGTGGAAAAGGAGCTGGATACCTGCCCCTGGGACATCGTGGGCGCGGAGCTCTGCAACATGACCACCGCCATGTTCACCGCAAACTTCGACCTCAACTCCAACGGCGAGAACGAGGTCGCCCTGAACATGTGCGAGGCCCGCGGGTGCGGGAACAAGCACTGCCGCGTGGTCGCGGAGCGGAGAGATGTCTACAACTTGCCCAAGCAGGGCTGGCTCGATCATATGCAGCAGCCCGCGGAGCCCGTCCACGACACCCCCCGGGAGCGCATGGTGCGCGACGGCCAGATCCTCCGAAACGGGGTATACTCCCAGGCCTTCGGCGAGGAGAAGACCTTTGAGTGGGCCTACCGCTGGTGCATGGAAAAGGGCTGGGTCTGGTGCGTGGCCTTCCCCCTCATCGCCATCCGGGACATGGCAGACTCCGACGAGGAGTTCGAGCGGATCTTTAAGATCGTGTTCTCCACCGCAGGCAAGAACCTGTTCATGGAGCCCTTCGCCGTGGAGGGCCTGAGGGCGTGGCTCGGCGTTCCCCACGAGATCGGAAAGAACGACCCGCGCCTCATGGGCGGCTACATCAAGGCTGTCATCGATACACAACTCGTCCCCTGCGAGCTGGAGCGCTTTACGAAGGACGAGGTCGTCATCAAGGTGGACACCGAAACCTTCACGGGCCGCTTCCCCATGGTGCCCATCGACGAGCTCATCACAGGCTATGAGGCCCTGTGGCACAACGCCGTCAAAACTATGGTGAGCCCGGAATGGTCCTGCTGGTTCGACGGCAAGGAAGAGGAGACACTGTACATCCACATCGGCCCCAAGGTCGATAAGCGGATGATCTGAGGAAGGAGGCTGCCGTAATGCTATTTAAAGAAGACGCAAAGGCCCGGGCACAGCATCAGGCTGTCCGAGAAAACGCCGGCTGGTACCGCTGGACCCATGATCTCGTAAAAGTCACCGGCCCGGACGCGGACGCATTCGTGGACTGGTTGTTCGTGAATACCGTGGGCAAGGCCGCCGTGGGCCGCACGAAGTACACCACCATGCTGAACGAAGACGGCAAGATCATCGACGACACCATCGTCATGCACATGGCTGAGGGCGTCTGGTGGGTCTCCACCCTGTATGCCCCCCATTTCATCAAGTGGGCGGACGCCCACAAGGGCGGCTATGACGTCACCTATGAAGATATCACCCCCGCCATCGATATGTACGCCGTCCAGGGCCCCAACTCTCTGAAGGTCCTGAACGCGATGCTGGCCGAGCCCGCAGATGATATAAAGCGTTTCCAGGTGGCCGATAATAAGATCGGGGATATCGCCGTGAAGATCCATCGCAGCGGCTTTACCGGCGAGCTGGGCTATGAGGTCTACTGTGCCATGGAGGACACCGCCGCCGTGGAGGCCGCCATCCGGGAGACCGCGGCGAAGTTCGACGCCCCGGAGCTCACGATCCTGGAGGTCTATGTTCGCAGCCTGCCGGTGGAGAAGGGCTTTGCCCTGCGGCAGGATATGTACATGCTCACGCCCTATGAGTGCGGTCTGGGCTGGTCCGTGAACCTCGAAAAGGACTTTGTGGGCAAGGAGGCGCTGCTCAAGGCCAAGGAGGAAGGCCCGAAGTACAAGCTCGTGGGTCTCGAATACCTCGCCGAGTCCTACGAGGATATCTGCCAGCGGGAGATCGTCTATTCCTACGGCGTGCCCGTGGGCTTCGTCCGTGCCGCTACCTACGGCTATACCGTAGACAAGAATATCGGCTTTGCCGTCATCCGCGCCGATAAGGCCGTCGTGGGCGAGAAGGTCACCGTGGGCCAGAACGATTCCCCGGCGATCATCACCGAAAAAACCTGGCTTTAAGGAGGATGTAAAATGAGACTGGAAGGTAAATCTGTGGTCGTCACCGGCGCGTCCGCCGGTATAGGACAGGCCATCGTGGAGCGCTTTGCCGCGGAGGGCGCAAACGTCGTCGCCGTGGCGCGGCGCATGGAGCGGCTGGAGGCGCTGGCGGCGTCTCTCAAGGACGCACCAGGCCGGGTCGTTCCCTTCGCCGGGGACATCGGCGATCCCAAAACAGCCGTGGGCATGATCGACAAGGCCATAGCCGAGTTCGGGCGGCTGGACATCCTTGTGAACAACGCCGGTATCATGGATGATAATACCGCTGTGGGCGACGTATCCGACGAGATGCTGGAAAAGCTCTTCCGGGTGAACACCTACGGCCCCATCAACGCCATGCGCAAGGCCGTAAAGGTCTTTATGGACCAGGCCGGGGAGGATTACGACGAGGACGATCCCATCGGCAACATCATCAATGTCTGCTCCGTGGGCGCGGAGCACCAGACCGCGGGCATGGCCTACTGTGCCTCCAAGGCGGCGCTGGTATCCGCCACCCGGAACACCGCGTTCATGTATCTTGAGAAGCACATCCGTGTAAACGGCATCGCCCCCGGTGGCGTGCTGACAGACATTCCTCTTGTCATGCCGCCCTCCGATCCCTTCGGCTTTGAACGCACCAGCAGCCTTTTGACCCA
>NZ_JBHGXH010000126.1:0-1211 GCF_041936445.1 Candidatus Darwinibacter acetoxidans
GTCCATCCCGCCGGGTAAAGGCTGGCCCTTAACCTGCGAACGTTACCAAGAATCGCATTTAGCCGTAGAGGGGCCTCACACCCCTCCAGATAGTCCAGGGTTTCTTTTAGGGTCAGGAATACCTTTGTAGCATGATAACGCACCCAGTAAGACTGTGGGCCTCCCCAGACATATACCTGCTTGCCACGCTCCCAAGCATAGAGGATCTCCATCGACGTTCCGATATAGGGAATGTCCTTACGCGACATTTCCACGAGCAGAATATCCGCCCGGTCAATCATGGCCTTGTCAGTTTCAACGATCTGTTTCGGGGTATAGGTAGAAATGTTTACATTTGGATCGTAAAGATTCTTTCCATCGGTCGGGTCGAGCACGGCATAATCCGCCGCCTCCAACCGCTTTGTAGCGTCCTGCCGCCACCCGATGGCGAACTCCGGTGATACCTTGTCGATGGCCCCGGCCAGGTAGACTGTTTTATTCATCGCGCCTCGCCTCCACGTCAATCATCTCCGGCATAACAGCCTCAAAGTGCATGATAGCCATGATGTTCCAGCAGGCCGCCGCCAAGTGATCCTCGCCCCGCTCCCCGGTCAGCCAGCGGAAAAGATGCCGGACCGCCGACGAAAAGCACCTGCTGGCCGGGATGCCCTTCTCCCAGTTGCGATCCGCATACTTCGCCGCGCCTGCCTCGTAGTGCAGGGCCAGCCGTTTCAGGCCGTGCGGGGTAATCAGGTCATAGCGGCCCTTGCCCTTCGCCGGATCCCGGACCGCGCCGGTATCAAACTGCTGCCGCTCCCCGCTGTCCTCCAGCAGATAGTCGGTTTGTTGTTCGGTCATGGTATCACCGCCAATTCAAGTAGTCATCTTTAATCGCCCGGAAGTAGGGTATAAACTCGCCCTTGCACCGGGTCACGGTTCCTTCTTCGGTCACGTGGATCTCCACAATCCAGCCGCCGACGTGCGCGGCGATTTGCTTGCCTCTCATCCAATTAGTTTGCGCCTGAAAACATCCCGTCTGAAACGCGTGGACGTTGCGGTAAAAGATATACTCCGCCTTGTGGTAGTGGCCTATGGCTAGAATGTTCGGCTTCTCCCCGCCGTGCATGGCGTCGATCATCTTTTGCGTTTTGTAGCTGATTGCATATGCCGTGCCGTCTATGGGGTGCCTCAGCTCCAAGATGCAATTCGGGGTCAGATTGATGGTGGCGAAG
>NZ_JBHGXH010000127.1:0-9840 GCF_041936445.1 Candidatus Darwinibacter acetoxidans
TACAAGACAGAAGGGGGGATTGCCGAAGGGTTACTGCAGTAGAGAGATAGGGCCAACGGAGTTGAGCGCAGTCTTGACACACTACTGAGGAAGGTGATTGCTTGTGAAGAAATTATTAACGGTAGTTCTTTTGGCGGCACTGGTTTTGGCTGCGTCCACTGCAGCCATGGCGGCAGTGAGGGTTGGTATCTCCATGCCCACCCAGAGCTTGCAGCGCTGGAACCAAGACGGTGCCAACATGAAGGAGCGTTTTGAGGCCATTGGCTACGAAGTTGACCTCCAGTTCGCCAACAACAACGTAGCCCTGCAGGTTTCGCAGATCGAAAACATGATCCTCAACGGAGCTGACGTCCTGGTCATCTCCGCCATTGACGGCGCCTCCTTGGGTACAGTTCTGGAGATCGCCAAAGACGAGGGCATTCCGGTAATTGCCTATGACCGCCTCATTATGGAAACGGATGCCGTCTCCTACTACGCCACCTTCGACAACTACATGGTCGGTACCATCCAGGGCAAGTACCTGGTGGAAGCCCTTGATCTCGACAACCGCACGGATCCGGTGAACATCGAGATCACTGCTGGTTCGCCAGATGACAACAACGCCCGCTACTTCTATCAGGGGGCCATGGATCAGCTCATGCCTTACATCGAGGCTGGCAAGGTAGTGGTGCCCTCTGGCCAGATCGCTTTCGAGCAGGTTGCTACCTTAGAGTGGTCGTCCGAAAGGGCCCAGGCCCGCATGGATAACCTGATCGCTGCCAACTACGCCGGCGGTCTGAAGCTGCATGCGGTTCTCTGCTCCAACGACTCCACCGCCCTGGGTGTAACCAACTCCCTGATCGGCGCTGGGTTCACCAAAGAAGAGTTCCCGCTGATCACCGGCCAAGACTGCGACATCGCCAACACCAAGAACATCATCGCCGGCTATCAGGCCATGTCCGTCTTTAAGGACACCCGTACCCTGGCTGAGCAGGTTGTGAAGATGGTGCAGGCCATCGTCAACGGTGAAGAGCCTGAAGTCAACGACACCGAAACCTACTTCAACGGCGTATTCGTGGTACCAACATATCTGTGCGAACCGGTCTTTGCTGACATCAACAACTACGAGGAACTCCTCATCGAAAGCGGCTATTACACACGGGAGCAGCTGGGACTCTAAGCTTTCAGCTTTAGAAACCACGACGGCGAATGGGTGCTACACCCATTCGCCCGTTTAGGGTTCAGGAGGGTCACAATTGGCCAAGAAATTACTGGAGATGCACTCAATCACCAAGGAGTTTCCTGGTGTTAAAGCCCTCGACAATGTGAACATCACCGTTAACGAGGGAGAAATCCACGCGGTTGTTGGTGAAAACGGAGCTGGAAAGTCGACTTTGATGAATGTACTCAGCGGAGTTCATCCCTACGGCTCTTATTCTGGAGACATCTACTTCGACGGACAGCTCTGCCGGTTCCACAGCATCAAGGACTCTGAACGACTGGGAATAGTCATCATTCACCAAGAATTGGCCCTCGTTCCTTATCTGTCCATTGGCGAGAACATGTTCTTGGGCAATGAACGGCGGCGCCGCCGCGGGGTCGTTGACTGGAATGAAACGTATCAAAAGGCGGAGGAATATCTCAAGGTTGTGGGCCTTGAGGAGAATCCTCGGACGCTGGTGAAAGACATCAGCGTAGGCAAGCAGCAGCTGGTTGAGATCGCCAAGGCGCTGGCTAAGGACGTCCGGCTCCTCATCTTGGACGAACCAACCTCGTCGTTGAACGAAGGGGATTCGTTGAAAGTCCTGAATCTGCTGTTGACCCTGAAACGTGAGAGGGGCATTACCTCGATTCTCATCTCCCACAAACTCAACGAGGTCGCCTATTGCGCTGACCGCATCACCATTTTGCGCGATGGATCCACCGTGGAAACTCTGGACAAACACAAAGATGGGGTCACTGAAGAGCGGATTATCCGGGGAATGGTGGGCCGGGAGATGACTGAGCGCTATCCTCACCGTCCGCATACGATCCGCAGCGAAGTGGCTCTCGAGGTCCAAGACTGGACCGTATACCATGAGCTGTACACTGAACGCAAAGTGGTAGACAACGTTTCTTTCAAACTTCATAAGGGTGAAGTCGCGGGGATCTATGGACTCATGGGCTCTGGACGCACAGAGCTGGCTTTATCCATTTTTGGACGCGCCTATGGGTCGCGCATCTCAGGCACACTGATCAAGGACGGCCAGGTCTTGGAGCTGAACTCGGTACCCGAGGCCATTAACGCCGGGCTGACCTACGTCACCGAAGACCGGAAAGACAACGGGCTGATCCTGGGTAACAGCATCATGCACAACATCACCCTGCCCCGAATGGACTTCGTTGCGCCCAAGGGACGCATCGACCGAGACCTGGAGCGGCAGACGGCCAACCATTACCGCGAAGCTCTGGATATCAAGGCACCCAGCGTGGAGCAGCTGGTCAACAACCTTTCCGGCGGCAACCAGCAGAAAGTGCTGCTGGCCAAGTGGATCTACTCCAAACCGGACATTCTCATCCTTGACGAGCCCACCCGGGGCGTGGACGTAGGGGCCAAATACGAGATCTACCAGATCATCAACGACTTGGCGAAACAAGGCAAGGCCATCCTGCTCATCTCTTCTGAGCTGCCTGAGATCTTAGGCATGTGCGACCGGATTTACGTCATGGACAGCGGGCGCATTATTGCAGAGTTTCCCCAGTCGGAGGCCACCCAAGAAGGTATTATGAACTGCATCATGCAGCAAAGTAAGGGGGAGATCGGGGCATGAGTAGTCTCTGGACAACACTGCGGAATAATTTGCGGCAGTACATGATCCTGCTGGCGCTGCTGGCCATCATCATAGCTTTTCAACTGATGACCAACGGCACGCTGCTGAAGCCCATGAACGTTTCCAACCTCATATTCCAAAACGCCTACGTGGTTATTCTGGCCGTAGGTATGCTCATGTGTATTCTCACTGGCGGTAACATCGACCTGTCAGTTGGATCAGTGGTAGCCCTTATCGGTGCCTGTGCGGGAACCTTCATCATCAGCTGGGGCTGGAACTCGCACCTCACCATCCTGCTCTGCTTGTTGATCGGTCTGGCCATCGGGGCGTGGCAGGGCTTCTGGATCGCCTACGCGCGCATCCCCGCCTTTATCGTCACCCTCTCTGGCATGTTGGTGTTCCGGGGCTTAACCCTGATCGTGTTAGGGGGACTCACCCTAGCACCGTTCCCCAGCGACTTTCTCGCCTATTCCACTGGCTACATACCCGACCTGTTTCCGGGGATGAGCCTGTTTGGGTTGAGAAACTCCACCTCGCTCCTGATCGGCGTGCTCCTGGCCATCATCTACTGCATTTCCCAGATGCGGGGCTGGATTTGGCGCAAGAAGAAGGCCTACGAGGTGGAGAGCCCTTGGGTTCTTCTGCTGAAGATGGTGATCGTCTCGGCCGCTGTGATCTGGCTGTTTTACACCCTCGGGGCTTACCGGGGCGTACCCAAGGTGCTGATCATCGTAGGCATCATCCTCATCGCCTACAGCTACTTCACCACACACACTGTGATGGGACGGCACCTCTATGCCCTGGGCGGTAACGAAAAGGCGGCGCGGCTTTCCGGTGTAAAAACGACACAGCTGCTGTTCCTCGCCTATGTGAACATGGCCTTCTTGGCCTCCATCGCCGGCATTGTCTTTTCGGCCAGGTTGAACTCGGCCTCTCCCCAAGCGGGGCAATCCTTTGAGCTGGACGCCATTGCCGCCTGTTTTATCGGTGGCGCCAGTGCCTATGGGGGAATTGGTACCGTTGGCGGCACGCTGATCGGTGCCATGATCATGGGCGTTTTGAACAACGGTATGTCCATCATGGGCATCAGCTCCAACGTCCAGCAGGTTGTGAAGGGTCTCGTCCTCTTGGGAGCTGTGGCCTTTGACGTTCTGGGCAAACAGAGAATGCAGCTGCGCTTCCTGCCCTTTTTTGGCAGAAGGGCACCGAAACCGCAGGAAAGCGTTAAGCTGGAAGGGTAAGCAAGCAAAGAGAAAGCCTTGGGCAGCATCCACTGACCAAGGCTTTTTTTCTGTGCTCAACCGCCCCTTACCTGGCTAAGAAGCTCTGGACCTCAGCCAGGCTGGGCATGGCTGGAATGCCCCCTTTGCGGGTAACCACTAAAGCGCCAATGGCGTTGGCGAAGCGTACGCTTGCTTCCAGCTCCTCCAAGCTCCACTCCTCAAGGGCCTTGCCCCGCCGCAGGATTTCGTGGAGCATGCCCCCGAGAAAACCATCACCGGCGCCGGTGGCATCTACCGCCTGTACTGGAAATCCAGGTACAAGCCCGGTGAGATCGCCTAATCTAAAGAAGCAGCCGTCTTTGCCTAAAGTAACCAGAAGCAGACTCGTTCCATACTCCCTGACCAGCTGGGCGCTGCCCTGCGCGAGGCTGTCTGAGCCCGTAAGGAACTCCAGCTCCTCCCGGGAGATCTTCACAATGTCGGCCTGATCCATAACAGCCAGAATCTGGCGCTTCGCCTCCGCCAAGCTGGACCACAACGGAGGCCGGAGATTGGGATCATAGGAGATGAGCGCACCCCTTTCCTTCGCCCAGTGGAGAGCAGCCAAGGTCGCGCTGCGGGCCGGTTCATGGGTTAAGGATAGGGAACCGAAGTGAAAGATGGAAGCTGTAAGCTGCGCCCGATCCACTTCTTCCGGCCGCAGCAGGGTATCCGCCCCCGGGCTGCGGTAGAAACTAAAGGAGCGGTCTCCATCCTCGTGCAGATGCACAAAGGCTAAGGTGGTCTGGGCTGCCTCCTCCAGCACCAAGCCGTGGGTGGAAATGCCCCGGGAGGCGAGCACTTCCCGCAGCAAGCGGCCAAACTCATCGGCGCCCACCTTACCCAGGAAGGCGGTTTTCCTGCCCAGCTTAGCTAGACAGGCCAGGACATTGGCGGGGGCACCGCCGGGATTGGCCTCAAAGAGCGGATTTCCGTTCTCCGACAGGCCAGCTGGAGTAAAGTCGATGAGTATTTCCCCCAAGGCCACAACATCGTACATGCCACTCGCCCCCTAGTAACGAGAATCTGGCTTTTGGGGCCCGTTTTCTTCCGGGCTGCCCTAACCCTTATTTCTCCAGCAGCACCCATTTAGCCTTTTGCCCACCAAGTAAAATGACCCACCTGCCCGAAAGCTGGCAGGTGGGTTAGTACGTGTTACGCAGGATCAGCCATCAGTATGTATCTATGGTCCTAAAGGCTAGGGCCGCAGCCCCCAGTAGTACGGAGTTGTCGCCCAGGGAGCCGCGCAAAATGGGGATCTTTCTCCGGCCCGGTATGACCAAGGAGCCGTTGACCTGCTCCTCCAAACCATCGAGGAAGCCGGGGGCTAAGCCCACACCGCCCCCCACCACCACCGCCTGGGGATCAAAGCAGTTGATGGCGCCAATCAGCCCGCGGGCAAAGGCGTTCTTCACCTTGGCCAGGATCCCCTGGGCCAGGGCGTCCCCCGAAGCGGCACAGTCAAAAACGTCTTTGGCCGTTAAGCCGCCCTTTTCCTCCAGGATGGTGCGCAGGGACGAGGATGTCTTTCCCTTTTCCACGGCTTCCCGGGCTTGGCGGGCAATGGCTAGACCGGAACACAGCGCTTCCACACATCCCCGAAAACCGCAGGTGCAGGCGGGCCCGTCGAGGCTGATGGGAATATGGCCAAGCTCTCCAGCCTGGCTGTGGCTGCCCCTGAAGAGCTCCCCACCTATGATCACTCCGCCCCCCACGCCGGTGCTCACCGTATAGTACAAAATGCTGCCAAAGCCCCGGCCCGCACCATAGGTATACTCCCCTAAACCGCCCATGTTGGCATCGTTGTCGATTACGCAGGGCAGGGCAAACTCCCGCTCCAGTTCCCCGCACAGATCCACCTCTTCCCAGCCCGGCGCGTGCAGGGAAGCGAGGATGGTCTGGCTGGCAAAGTCCACCGGCCCGCCAAAGCCAATGCCGATGGCTTGCGGGCTGTGCTCACCCTTGGCCAGAAGCTCCCTAAGCTCAGCCCGCAGCCTGGGTAGAAGCCACTTGGCCCCTGCTTCCCTGTTGGTGCGGGCCCGCTGGTGCAAGAGGATTTCTCCTTCTCTGCTCACAACGGCCAAGCGGTACTGGGTACCACCGATATCTACAGCCACAACCGGCATCGCTGATCCTCCTTGGTTACTCCTGAGCCCTGAGTTTAGCCCACTGCTCGTAGCGTGCCACCAGTTCAGCGGGGCTGGCGGTGCCTGTGGTCCCGAGTTTGGTAATGGTGATGGAAGCAACCAAATTGCCCAGCAGGGCCGCATCCCAAACCGAGGCCCCTGCAGCCAAGCCCAGCACAATTCCGGCGCTGGTGCTGTCCCCCGCGCCCACAATGTCGATGGGACCAGTCACAGGGAAAGCGGGGATCTGCCGGACTTCCCCCTCGGCACACACCCACTGGCCCTGGTCCCCCACGGTGAGGAAAACCGGCCTTTGGGTCCTGGCGGAAAGGGCGCGCACGCTTTCTTCCGGCCGCTCAGCTGCGGTTTTGAGGCCCAAGACCCGCCCAGCCTCAAACTCATTGGGCTTGATGGCAACATGGCGGTACTCGCCAATGTTCCGCCGGGAATCCACTAGGATGATCAGGTCGGGATGGTCTTGGCCCAGCTGGCAGAGGGCAGAGCGCACCCGCTCGGTAACCAGGCCCAGGCCCTCCTGGTCCACCTGATCGGCAACGATCAGGGCGTGGTACTTGGGCGCTTCCGCCCGTAAAGCTTCGATCACCTGGTCCTCCAGCTCCCGAGGGAGCGGCGTCCAGTTCTTGAAATCAATGCGGTTCTGCTCCTCGCTAGCTTCCCTGGTTCCCCGCAGTGGTTTCATGTAGGTGGGGGTAAGCCGCGTGGGGCACTGGATCAGGTGCTCCATATTCACCCCCTGCTCCTCCAGGTGGCGCCTGAGCTCAAAACCGAAGCCGTCTGAGCCGATGACGCCCAGCGCGCCGATGGTGCCCACACCCAAAGCAGTGAGATTGTTCACCACGGTTCCCGCCGCCCCAGGGGAGGAATAGTGGTCTACCGCCTGGAAAGCGGTTTTGCCGGTTTCCAGGCTCACCTCATCCTTTTCTGGATCGATGAGGACGTAGAAATCCAGAAAGAAATCGCCAACAACCAGCACCTTGAGGTCGTTCGCCTGTTTGAGGATCCGGTCTAAAACACTGCGCTGCATGGCCTACTTCCCACTGTCCTTTTCCATGAAATAATAGGTGAGCAGGTGGACAACGATCATGTGCAGATCTTCAATGCGGCCCATGTGGTCAGAGTTCGCCTTGAACACCACGTCGCAAATCTGGGCCAACCGCCCGCCTCCCCTGCCCGTGAGGCCAACCGCGGTGATGCCCTGCTGCTTGCAGTACTCCAGGGCCGCAATCACGTTGGGCGAATTGCCGCTGCCGCTCAGGGCCAGCACCACATCGCCGGGTTTCACTACGTTTTTCAGCTGCTCCACGAAGATGTGGTTGTAGCTGGTGTCGTTGCCGTAGGCGGTGATGGTGCCCACGCTTTCGGTGAGGCTGAACACGGCAAAGCGCTTATTCCTTCCGTAGGAAGCGCCCTTGCCCAGATCCACCGCAAAATGGGAGGCCGTTAAGGCGCTGCCGCCATTACCCATAACCCAGATGAAACGGCCTTCTTCCCGGCACTTGGCGAGAAGTTCCAGTACTTCTTCGATAACACCCAAATCGATGTTCTCTATGGCCTGCTGGAGATCTTCTAGATAACTTACCATGAATTCACGCTTACCTTGCAGCATGGGTTGATCCTCCTCTAGCTCAGCTCCTGTAATCTTGCCCAGAGACTGGGAATGGTTGCTTGATGATCGCCTTCGATGTAGAAACTTGTGCCTCCGTCCCGCACGGTGCGGATCAGAATGGTCTTCCAGAAACGATGGTAGTACTGGGGTTGATCCTTTGTGGGTTCCACATGGTAGTCCCGGGATGTGACAGGCTGCAGATCAAAAACGGCAGTGGTGAAATTGCGGATCACCCGCCCTTCTTGATGGGCCACATTGCGGGCCATGGACAGGGCCTTGAGGTAAACCTCCGGACCCATCACCGCCGTGCCGATATTGAGCAGTACCCCCCCTTCCAAATTGCAGACGCTCTGGGCCAGAACGAGGAAGTCGGTGTGGGAGGCCTTACCGCTGCTGGCCCCATCGAAGTTGGGATGCTCGTGGATGATGTCCTGACCGATGGCGATGTGCACAGTGACGGGAACCTTGAGGCGGTAGCCGGCGGCTAAGATGCTCACGTCTCTATGTGGGTAGTCACCTTCAAAGATGTGCTTACCCAGGGCATAGCCAAAACCATAGCCCTTTTCCGCACCGGCTTTGACGATGTCGTTGATCCTGCCCGTTTCCTGCCAGAGGCCAAACTGCCCTGCGCTGATGTAGCGGGCCACGCTTTCTGTGGTGGCGCCAATCATGGCCAGCTCGAAGTCATGGATAGCGCAGGCCCCGTTGAAGCCCACATGGGTAACTAAACCTTTCTCCATGAGATCAATGATGAAGCGGCTCATCCCCGTTTTGATCACGTGCGCACCCATCATCAAGATGACCGCTGCCCCCCGCTTCCTGGCGGCGACGATGCGGGCCGCGATCTCCTTCAGGTCTGCATTTTCCATGGGCTGGGGGCAGCCCAGCTCCTTTACTTCAGAGACGTGCATGTCGTGCTTGCGTTCCGCAAGGGGCTTCAAATTAAGCTTGCTCAAGTCAAACGTGGGATACACAGGCTTTTCCCCCTCCCATTAACTCAGGAATCAGTTTTTCCCGGACGCGGTAATCGCCAATGATCACATCGGCGCCGGCTCGAACCAGTCTTGGGCGCTTCCAGGCATCAATACCCCGGCGCTCCCTCTCGTTGGAGGCAACTCCCACGGCAATGCCGCCTGCTGCTTTCACATTTTCGATTTCCACATAACCGTCCCCGAAACCCAAGAGCCCATGGCCGGAATCAATCTTAGGCAGGATCAACTCTCTGATCACCTGCTCCTTGGAGAAGTTTTCATAATCATCCAGGGCGCCGAAGATACCTCCGTTGAAATACTGGTCGATTTTCAAGGCCTGGGCTTCCTCCAAGACGTGTTCATGGTCAGTACCGCTGGCCAGATACAAGGTTAAACCGCGGCTGCGCAGCTCCTCCAAGAGCTCGATGCTCCCCGGCACCAGGTATTCTTCGGGGTCGGCAGCGCCGCAGGCCAGAGCCTCGCGGCGGTGGGCGATATGCGCCAGCAAGCGGCGGCTGTACTCGGCTTTGTACACCAGCGGATCTTCCGGCTGGCCCCCGTGTTTTCTTACCTCTTCCGCCAGCCGGATGCACTGGTAGATGGTCTGCTCGCCGGTGAGCAAGTCCACAAAGTCCTTCACCAGGTTATAGATCTCCGCTTCGGGCAGCCCGGAGACCGCGGTGAGGACTTCGGTAAAATAGCCGTACATGATGGGCTGCCACCCTTCCCGGATCAGGGACAGGGTGCCATCAAAGTCGAATAAGACTGCCTTAAAATCCCTGTGTATATCGGTATTAATCCACTCCAAATAAGACATTGCCTCTCCCCTTAGCCTGGTCAGTGCCTTGTGGTAAGCCTGAGCTTTTAATTTATTCATTGTATTAATTCACCGAAAGAATCAATATTCCTCCTTCACTCCCCAAGAAATCGAGTAGGTAGCCGCTAGGTGATCAGCCTAGCGGCTTTCCTCTCACAGAACGGTGCGTACGGGCCGCGTACACCGCTCCTGAAGAATCTACCGCCGTTCGTAGAACTGCGACACAATCCCGACACTGTACTTCGTGA
>NZ_JBHGXH010000128.1:0-4335 GCF_041936445.1 Candidatus Darwinibacter acetoxidans
AGCAAACACTAGATCAAGGTCCTTGTTATATGCACCGCCCAACAAAAGCCGGTATTCATTCTGTCGCTTCTTGTGTTCTCTCAAGACCTTTACCACCATAGGCGAAAGGCTGATAGTCCGGTTCGATAGCTTAGTTTTCGGCTCCTGGAATACTAGTCCCTCCCCGCTTACCCTTACAAGCCCCTGATTGACGGTAAGCTGTCCTTCTTCAAGATCAATATCCTTCCACCGTAAACCCAGGATCTCCCCGCGCCTCATGCCTGTATTCAATGCCAAGAAGAAGGCTGCAAAGTGCTTAGAATCCCGCGCCACTTCTAGGAATTCCTTAATCTCCCCGCTATCCAGGTAGCGAATTTCCCGCTGCTCAAGTTTGGGCAGTCTTACAGCACTGGCAGGGTTTATTGTTATCATGCCTTCTTTCCTGGCCTGCTCAAGGCAAGAATGAATAACGGTATGAATGAATCGGACACTCTTAGGGGTTAAACCGCCCGGCTTGCCGTCAAGCCTGCCGGACTTCAGTTTCTCATTATAGAGTCGCTGGATATGCGCTGTCTGTAGCTCTGACAGCCTCAAATGTCCCAAAGCGGGGATAATATGGCCCTCAACTTGGTATCTGTAGCTATCCCAGGTAGTAGGCCGTAGGGAAAGCCTCATATAGTCGTTAAGCCACGTTGTGAACCACTCTTCCACCGTTATTCTGGCAGGTTCCCGGTAAGTGCCTGCCTGAATGTTTACGGCTATCTTGTTAATCTTCTGCTGTACTTCTTTACGGGTCCCACCGTAGAAGTACTTACGCTTCTCCTTGCCAGTCTCGGGGTCATAGCCAAGAAGAACGCTACCCTGCCACCTTCCATCCTTGCGCCGGGTTATGCTTCCTTCCCCATGCCCGCGCCTTCTTTGTCTGGGTCTAGCCATCTCTCTCCTCTCCTCTATGAGTAGTTATCCCATGTCCACCCATCTTCTCCCTCGGCAACTTTTGTCTTAAGCAGTTTGAGAGCCTCTTCAGGGGTCTTACCACAAGCCTCATAACCCACCTCAACAAGCTGGTCTGTGGTATGACGCGCCTGTTTGATCACCGTTGTTATGGCCCGCCATCTCTCCGGCGCGCCATACAGCCGTTCTCCCTGTGCAGGTCGAAAGCTAATATGAATAGCTCCACCGAACAGCGCCCTCATGGTTCCCATTCTTCCACCTCCTCCCCTGGAACCTTTATCTTCATCTAGCCATCGGGATTGCCCTCTTGGGCTGTATAGCCCGTCAGAATTAGTTCTTCTACTGACTCGCGGGGAATACGCCACAAAACGCCTAGCTTGGTCCCGCGAAGCCGGCCGTCTTTTAACATGCGCCTGACGGTCAGTTCCGCTACCTGCAAATACTCGGCCACCTGCTTAATCGTCAAAAGGTCCGGTAATTCAGTCATTACATAGTCACCCCCATTAAGAAGTATAACATCGACGAACATAGATAGTCAAGGATTATCTTTGATTATCGTTCTCTTTGCTTAGAAGGCCGTCAAATATCCCACCCTAACCGCTCAGCCACTATCCCCAGGGCCTCACGCTTCCAGCGGTTATATGTGCTTCGGCTGATACTTAGCTTTCGACAGACGCCTTCAACGTCATAACGGCCATTAGACCAATAGGTCAGTTCGATTAGCTTATACCGGCCAGGGTCCGGGTTTGCCTTGACAATGCGAACCATACGCCTGATCGCGCTGACTCGCCGATGAATTTCACGGACTCTAGGGGATTCCATCATCTTGAGGGCTTTCTTAGCGGTAGGGTCACTGTGGCCTGTAGTCTTAGCCAGGTCGATGTAGGCGCCGGGTGAACGCGGTTCGGCGATCTCTTGCTCTATTTCTTTGAGGCTCTGAAGAGTTTCGGGGTAGGCTCGAATCTCGGCTTCAATCAATCGAATGCTTGCCCGGCGAATTTCACGGCCTCTCAATCGCCTCCCTCCCTTGAAAGGGGTATGTGAAACGCGCAGTCCCCCTCAAAGTGAGGGTTACTGCCTATGCTATACCATTCAACGCCTGCTAATCGGCGCTCAAAATGCGTTTTAGAGGCTCGGTTTCGGGGGATTATAGCAGCGGGCCGGCTATCGTGTCGGGTTAGGTGATTAGCCTTCCGAAACCGCCGGCCCTTTGCCTTGAAGGAGGAAGCGAACATCAGCGAAGGGAGAGCCAGCCCCTTGGCCGATGTTCTATATCACCGGGCGTGAAGGTCCCGGCAATATGCTCTTAAGCAGCGCCTGACTTTATCTGAAGCACCCTTAGCGCATCAGGCCAGGCAAGCTGTATGTCGGTTCTGAATATAGCCCTGAATGCCACAGTGTCCTTGTAGAATCCAGCGCTTTCATTCCTCTGAATGTCAATGCCGATCTTGTCGCCGATGTAGACGGCTCTCATGAAGTCTCCTACCATCAGAACATCGTCACCGGCTGTCAAGTCTCCAGGGAAGCCCTCGGCCAGATAGAGGGGCCTACCCAGAAGAGTATTGCCCAGTCCCGTCGTAAGGTCGGGAACCATCAGGTACTGGCCATTGCCGTCTTTCATCTTGCGAAGCTCGGCTTCCATAGCGCTATTGCAGACGAAAACCGCGTTCCGGCGATACTTTGAAGGAAGCTCGGCCCACAGAGTCAGAATGTCCTCCACGTCAACGCCGGTAGTCTCAGCAGTCTCCACTCTTTCAATAAGCGGTTGCTCGGACGCATCCTCTGCCGTCAGAATACCCAACAGGTTCGCGTCAACACCGTCACCATTCCAATACTGATCTTCAAGCAGTTCGCCGATTTCATCAATGAAATGCTGTGCCAGATAACCGGCAATGTCCACGCCCGCATCCTGTAGAAGTTCGTTAGAGACCTCTACAAGGGCTGCTGCTTTCTTCGGCGTGATGATAACCTGGTCGAAGGTCAGGTCATAGGGGGCAATAGGTTGACCTTCAAGCACCATAGCAGCGCCGGTTCCTCCGGTCCTGCGGGGATAGGCTACACTCTTCCCACTGATAGGCGGTAAGACACGCGCTATCTGTCGCATGACAGCAACATCAGCCAGGCCGTCAATGATCTCCTTGGCGAAGTCCACCGGGGCCAGGGCTGCGCCCTTGGTCTCGCTAGATACAGTCAATGCCCTGATTTCACCGGTCCTCAAGTAATGATTGAATGCCTCGCGCTCTTCCAGTCCACTGGCAGAAATGGCCACCGCGGGGACCGTGCGAGTTTCAACTGTCTTTTCCTTCATTTCAACACCCTCCTTGTTATCGTCATGGGTCCTGTCCTCAGCCACTGAATCAAGGTCCCTAAGCTCGTTTTCCAGTTCCGCAACAGTCTCTTCAAGCCTGGACCTCTTCTTTGATTCGTTGTCTTTCATTTCTCTATCCTCCTGAAGTCGTTCTTTGTGTGCCTCAAGGGATCTACACGTCACCGCACTTGCCGAATATGCAGCAAATACTGCTGGGCTGATCTCCCAAAGCTCGGCCTCAAGGATAGTCCTCTTGTAGACCTCCTGGCCGTCACGTTTTACCACGCTCCACTTGTCACGCTTCACTACCATTCCGAAGCTCACGCCGTCCACGTCACCGCGCCTTATTGACTCCCAGGCGTCCCGGCCCGCCTGAGTATCAGGCAAGTCAAGGTCAAAGAGTAACCTCTCTTCGTTTGACGTAAGCCTCAGTGTCCGGTTCTTAGTCCCGCCTAGCACCTGCGCCAAGACATGGGACCACAAGGCCACTACGTCCCGGACCTTCAGGGATTCATCAAAACATCTCGGGGCCAGTTCTTCAACGAAGTTATCGCCGAATACGTCCCGTAAGACCTCACTCTCTATACCGTAAGGGACTTGCCCTGCAATGGTCCGCTTGCCGTTCTCCTCTGCACGGGTCTCTAGAGTCACCGGCAAGGACCTAATTTCACGCTCATTCATTCGTTGTCTCACTCTCCTTTGCCACTTCGCTAAGTAGTGCCATGTTCAAGGGCCGGAATAACTCGTCACCGCCTTCAACTTCCGGTAAGTTCTCAAGCCTTCTGACTTCGTTCACGCTCAGGAAGCCTGCTGAAAGTCCTACACGGTATGCCTCATAACGGCTCTTCTGATCCGTTCGTAACAGGTCACCGGTAGTGAATTCACAGTATAGGCTCTCATCTGTTATGAGGGACCGCTCCAGGGCTTGCTCAATACGTGTCAGCCACGGCCTCAGGCTATGGGTCAGGAATTCCAGGTTCTGCGCCTCCTGGCTGCTATAGGAAGCCTTCTCCAGGTGTCCTAGCAGTGCCGGCGGGACTCCAAAGATCCGGCTTATGTCTAAGACTGTCACCTGCCGAGATTCTAGCCACTGG
>NZ_JBHGXH010000129.1:0-3415 GCF_041936445.1 Candidatus Darwinibacter acetoxidans
GCCCTGGTTGGCGAATCGGGCAGTGGCAAGACCACCACCGCCAAAGTGGTGGCCAAGCTGTACCGACCCACCCAGGGTGAGGTGCTCTTTAAGGGCCGGGACATCTTCCAGCAGCGGGGCGGTGACAAGGAGTACAAGAAGTCGGTGCAGATGATCTTCCAGAACCCCTACGAGGTGCTCAACCCCACGCACCGCATCGAGAGTATCCTGGAGCGCCCCTTCAAGATCCACGGCCTGGCCACAAGGCGGGAGATCAGGGGGAAGGTGGAGGAGCTTTTGGCCAGCGTGGGGCTGGAACCTGCGGAAAAGTACCTTCCTAAGTTTCCCCATGAGCTCTCCGGGGGGGAGCGCCAGCGGATCAACATCGCCCGGGCCATTTCGGTGGAGCCGGAGCTGCTCCTCGCCGATGAGCCCACATCCATGCTGGATGTTTCCATCAAGATGATCATCATGAACCTTCTGAAAAGGTTTAGGGAGGAGCGGAACATCTCCCTGCTCTACATCACCCATGACCTGGCGGGGGCGAAATACCTGGCGGATCGCATCGCGGTGCTCTATGCGGGGATGCTGGTGGAGATGGGGCCGGCCCGCGCCGTGATCCATGCCGCCTACCATCCCTACACCCAGCTGTTGAGGGCGGCCGCGCCCCAGCCCGAGCAGGGGTTCCGCCAGGGCAGGCTGCCCGCGAAGGGGGATATACCCAGTTTGATCAATCCTCCCCCCGGCTGCCGCTTCCATCCCCGCTGCCCCCTGGCGGGCCCCCAGTGCGCCCGGGAAGTGCCGGAGCTGGAAGAGGTGGCTCCAGGTCATCTGGTGCGCTGCCTGAAGCTGGAAGAAGCAAAGGGGGGATTGGCGCAGTGAAAAACGCGGTTTGGCTTTATTTCCGCCCCGGCTTCAACCCTCCCGCAGGCCCCGGGGAGTTCCTGGCCTGGGCGGAGCGCTTCGGCGTTAAGATCGTCCTTCTAGATTGTTTTCCCGGCGCCAGGTATGCCAAGAAAGCGGCGCCAGATCAAGAGCTGGCGCGGTTTGTCCAAGCCTGCGCCGATGGGGGGCTGGAGGTCCACGGCCTTTTCAGCGCCTTGACCTCCGTGCCGGAGCAGTGGATCAGGACGGAACGCCGGGAGCTTTTCTGCGTGGACTACCACGGCATTTCCGTCCTGGATGAGCCCATTGCCGGCAGGCGGTACTTCTTGGATCCCACCAGCCCCGAAGTGGTGGACCTGGTTGCGGCCACAAGCCGCCATATCCTGGAAAGCTACCCAGCCCTTGAGGGGATCCAGCTGGATTTCATCCGCTACTACCACTACCACAGCCGCTTCACCGTTTTGGCCCAGGAGCTGGGGCACACCTTGAGCCTGCTGGCGGAGGGCTCCCCGGTGCAGCTGGTGGTGGGGGACAAAAGGGTCACCTTTTTTCTCGAGCAGAAAGACATGCTCTACCACGATCCACCCCTGGGCAAGGAGCTCCACTTCCACCGCCAGTTCAGCTACTGCTTCTGCAGCCGCTGCATTGAGGAGTTCTGCCGCCGCCAAGGCGCGGTGCTGCCCGCCGAGCTCCAGAGCACGCAGGAGAAAGCGGAATGGATTTTGGGGCACTTGGGGGAGGCTTGGGTACACTTCCGGGCCCAGGTCCTGGAGGATCTTCTGGCGGAGGTGCGCAGGGCAGTAAAGGGGGTGGGGGCGGATAAAGAGCTTTCCATCACCGTTTGGTACAGCTCACCCTACGGCTCTGAACTGGTGGGTAGAGCTGCGGATCTGGACAGCGCCGTGTGGGATTTCGGCCAGGACTGGTGGCGCTGGGCCGAGGTGGGCCTTGTGGATTTTGTCTGCCCCATGAACTACTGGCTGACCACGGAGAGTTTTCAAATGGTGATCGCCAAGCAGCGCTCCAGGCTCAAGGGGGACCTGCCCCTTTTCAGCGGGATCCTGCGGAGCCCCGAGCATCCCCTTTCCGGCGAGGAGCTCACTGCTTACCTGGAGGCGGCTCGGCGGGCTGGAGCCGCGGGGCTCTGCTTTTTCCACTACGGTACGTGGCGGGATCTTGACTGGAAGGTGGGGAAGGCCAGATGATCCGGGATTTCACCAGGAGCCGGCGGGTTGTGCAGGAGGCTGCGCAGCGGGGGGTGTTCCCGGGGGCGGTGGCCGCTGCCGCCACCTCACGGGGCGTTCTCTGGCTGGAGAGTTTCGGCCTTGCCAGCCTCCCGGAACAGAGAAAAATGCAGGTGGACAGCGTTTTTGATCTCGCTTCCCTCACCAAGCCCGTGGCCACCGCAGCGGCCCTGCTGCGGCTGGTGGATGCGGGGTGCATCTCCCTGGATGAGCCGGTGGGGAGCTTCCTGCCTGCTTGGCGCGGCCCCCGCCGCAGCGCGGTGAGCATCCGGCACCTGCTCACCCACACAGGGGGCCTGCCCCCTTGGTATCCAGTCTACACCCGGGCGGTGGGGAAAAGCGCAGTGCTCTTCTTCCTCAGCAGCCTGGAGCTGGCCTACCCGCCGGGCACCGCGGTGCACTACAGCTGTTTAGGCTTTATCCTCCTGGGCTTCATCGTGGAGGAAGTGACAGGGGAGGGACTCCACCAGGCCTGCCGGCGGCTGGTCTTTGAGCCTTTGGGTATGCGCAGCACGGCCTTTCTGCCCCTGGAGCATCTGGGGGTACCCCCGGAGCGGTTGGTGCTCACTAACCTGATGACCTCACGGAAAAACCCAAGGCGGCCAGGGCGGGCCTGACCTTCAGCGGTTGGGCCCAGGGTTTTCCTGTGGGGCTGCCCCATGACGGCAACGCCCGCCACGCCCTGGGCGGGGTGGCGGGGAACGCGGGCCTTTTCGGCAGCGCCGAGGACCTCCTCATCTACGGGCGGGCCTGGCTGGCCATGCTGCGGGGAGAGGAAAACGGTCTGCTCACGCCCTCCCTGGCCAGGCTGGCGGTGGCGGACCACACCTCGGCGCTGGGGCCTCCCCGGGGGCTGGGCTGGGCCCTGTCCCAGCCTGGACTGGCGGAGCCGGCGGCAGCCCCGGCTCCCTGGGAGCTGCCCTTTGCCGAGCCGGCCCCTTGGGCCGCCATTAGCCCCCGCTCCAGCGGTGAGCTTCTCTCCCCGAGGTCCTTCGGGCACACCGGGTTCACGGGCACTTCCCTCTGGATCGATCCGGAGAAGGACTTGGTGATTGTGCTGTTGACCAACTATGTGCACGGGGAGAAAAAGCTTCCCCTCATGCCCGTACGGGCGCGGCTGCACAACGCGGTGGTGGCGGACCTGCGGCTCTAGACCGCGCCCAGGGATCGAGTAGGTAGCCGCTAGGTGATCAGCCTAGCGGCTTTCCTCTCACAGAACGGTGCGTACGGGCCGCGTACACCGCTCCTGAAGAATCTACCGCCGTTCGTAGAACTGCGACACAATACCAACACTGTACTTCGTTAGG
>NZ_JBHGXH010000130.1:0-68546 GCF_041936445.1 Candidatus Darwinibacter acetoxidans
AGCGGCAAAAAGTATCTGGATATGAGTGAATACCTTCAGTGGCAAGAAGAGCAAAAACAAATTAATGATCAAAGCAATATTGCGTATATCAGATAAGCTTATTGATAACTGAGGAATTTACACACTAATCTGGACTTGATCACCTCCGAAAAAATTGCCGTTTATCTAATCTGGTAACTCAACTATAAATTTTCAGGGTAGTTGATATGTTCCCGCAAACAATAAAAATAAGGGTTTCCTGACATTGCCACATCCGGCAGATCGGCCTCGAGAAAAACTAAATGTCTGGAAACCCTTTATTTACAAGCTTTTCAGTTTTTTATTTTTCAACCTTTGACATCAATACTACGCACTCCACATGCCTGGTCCAGGGGAACATGTCCACCGGCTGCACGGGCCCGAGCCGGTAACCAAGGCCCGCCAGTTGGCTCAAATCCCGGGCCAGGGTGGAGGGGTTGCAGGATACATAGACTAGGCGCGGCACGCCCGCTGCCGAAAGGGCCCTGAGCACCGCCGCATCACAGCCCTTCCTGGGGGGATCCACAATCGCGGCATCGATCGCCGTGTGCTTCTGGATCAGCTTGGGCAGCTCCTCCTCCGCCCTGCCAACGTGGAATTCCGCATTGGCAATGCCGTTGAGCTCCGCGTTGCGGCGGGCATCTTCCACCGCCGCGGACACGCTTTCCACCCCGATCACCTGCCCGGCCTGGGCCGCCACATACAGCCCGATGGTCCCCGCTCCGCAGTAGAGGTCCAAAACAGTTTCTGCACCTGTGAGCCGCAGGTTCTGCCGCACCAGATCATAGAGAACCCTCGTCTGCACGGGGTTCACCTGGAAAAAGGACAAGGGCGAGATGGCGTAGCGCAGATGACCCACCGCATCCAGCAGATGCTCTTCACCCCAGAGCACCTGGGTTTCCCGGCCCAGGATGACATTGGTCACGCGGGGGTTGATGTTGTGGACAACGCTGACCAGTTCCGGGATCTCCCGGGTCAGCCGGGCAATCAGCTCGGCGCTGTGGGGAAGCTCCCTGGTGCGGGTTACCAGGATCAGCATCAGCTTTCCTTGGGCGAAGCTCACCCTGATCACCGCGTGCCGCAGCACCCCGCTGTGGCGCACCTCGTCATAGGGCTCGATGCCCAGCTCCCCCGCGGCCCGTTTCACCGCCAGGGCCAGTTTAGTTATGAGGGGATGCTGAATCTCACAGGTGTGTAGATCCACAATGTCGTGGCTGCCCCGCTGGAAAAAGCCCATGACCAGCTGACCCCCCTGCCTGCCCAGGGGTAGCTGGGCTTTGTTGCGGTAGTGGTACGGGTCCGCCATGCCCAGGGTGGCAAGCACCTCCACCTCCAGACCACCCAAACGCTCCAGGGCATCCACCACCTGCTGGCGCTTCCAGCGCAGCTGAGCGGCGTAATCCATGTGCTGCAGCTGGCAGCCGCCACAGAGGAGAGCATGGGGACAGCTGGGGGCGCGCCGCTGAGGCGACGGCTCCACAACGCGCAAAAGCTCGCCATAGGCCAGGCGCTCCTTCACATGGACCAGGCGCAGCCGCACCTGATCGCCTGGTATAGCTTGGGGAACGAACACCACCCGGTTATCAATGCGGCCTACCCCCATGCCCTCGTGGGTGAGACCGGTGATGGCCACAACATGCTCAACTCCTACCCGCCAGTTACTCATTGCTCCTCCTCCAAAAAGCCCAGAACTGAGCGAACTCGGTCCCGGGCTTTCTGCCTATTCCTTCTTCATCCTCAGCATGGAGTAGGGTTTCACCCGCTCCATAGGTATACGCACTTTAAAGTTAGCATGGGCCGCCTGCAGCTCTTCCTCAGGTTCCACTTGGACAAGGCGGCTGACAACCGTCGTCACCAGCGGCCCCCGGGGCTGAAGTATCTCCACCTCCGCACCCAGGGGCAGGCGGTTGCGCACGCCCACCAGCGCTTCCTTTCTCTCCTCATCGTAGCTCTCCACCACACCCACTACCTCATGGGTTTGGATGTAAGCGCTGCTGGGGCGGTAAATTCCAGCATCGGTGGGTGCGAAAAACCCGGCCCAATAGGGTCTGTGGCTCACCTTATCCAGCTCCTCCAGAAGCTCCGGAGGCAGCTGGTAGTTTTCCGGGTTTTGGGCGTAGAGATCTAGAGCCTGCCTGTAGGCACGCACCACTGTAGCCACGTAGTAGGCGCTCTTCATGCGCCCTTCGATCTTCAGGCTGTCTACGCCCAGCTGCACCAGATCGGGGATGTACTCGATCAAGCGCAGGTCCTTAGAGTTGAAGATGTGGGTTCCCCCTTCATCCTCCTCGATGGGCATGTACTCTCCCGGCCGCTTTTCCTCCACGATGGCATAGCGCCAGCGGCAGCTCTGGGCGCACTCACCCCGGTTGGCATCCCGGCCGGTGAGGACGTTGCTCAACAGACAGCGGCCCGAGTAAGCCACACACATGGCGCCGTGCACAAAGACCTCAAGCTCACAACCGGTTTCCCGGCGGATGCGGGCAATTTCCTCCCTGCTCAGCTCCCTAGCCAAAACGAGGCGGGTTACACCCAGCTCGGCCCAAAACTTGGCGGCCTGGTAGTTCACGGTGTTGGCCTGGGTGCTCAAATGCAGGGGAAGTCCCGGCGCATACTGGCGCGCCAAGGCCAAAACGCCCACATCAGCGATGATCAAGGCATCCACCTGCAGTTCCGCCAGCTCCTCCAAGTAGGCGGGGAGCTGGTCCATTTCCTCGTTGCGGGGGTAGGTGTTCACCGTAACGTAGACCTTTACTCCCCGCTCCCGGGCCAGGGCCAGAACCTCCTTTAGCTCCTCCGGGCTGAAGTTGCCGGCCTTGGCCCTCATCCCAAAGCCCTTGCCTGCCAGATAGATGGCATCCGCTCCGTATTCCATGGCCACTACGGCCTTTTCCATATTCCCCGCCGGAGCAAGTAGTTCCGGAAGTTTCACCGGCGTTCCCTCCTAATAACCGTACATCCTCCTGGCCCGCAGATGCTCATCGTACGTTCTCGTAAACTCATGGGTGCCATCGCGCCTGCTTACGAAGAAATAGTAATCGGTGTCGGCGGGCTGCAGCACCGCCAGCATGGACGCGAGGCCCGGGCTGGCAATGGGCCCCGGCGGCAGGCCAGGATAGCGATAAGTGTTGTAGGGAGAATCGATCTCCAGATCCCGATAGAGCACCACCGGGCGATCCTCTTCGGTCACGTAGCGCACGGTGGGATCCGCCTGGAGCGGCATGTCCACCGCCAAACGGTTCAGGTAGACCGAAGCCACAAGGGGCCGTTCCTCAGCCACCATGATTTCCCGCTCCACAATGGAGGCCAGGGTAACCACTTCATGGAGGGAGAGGTGGCTTTCCTCCAGCAAAGGAAGTACTTCCTCCTCCACCACCTGCAAAAAGCGGGACACCATCTGCCCGATGATCTCCTCTTCCTTCTGCCCTTCCGAGAAGTAATAGGTATCGGGGAAGAGATAGCCCTCCAGGGAAGCTATGGGCAGATCGAATGGCAGCGCCTCCCCGAAGACCAGGTTGGCATTGAAGGCCAGCTCCATAAAGCGCTCCCTGTCCGCCAGGCCTTTCTCAGCCAGGAGCGCGGCAATCTGCTTGATCTCAAAACCTTCCGGGATCACCACCGGCACCAGCCGGACCCGTCCGGAGCGAATCTGTTCGATGATCTCCAAGGGCCGCATGTCCGCTCTGAGCAGGTAAGCTCCGGCTTGCAGCTCGTGCTGGGCACCTTCCAGCCTAACTAACAGCTCAAACAAGCTGGCGCTGGCGATGATCTCCTCCTGGGCTAGACGCTGCGCGATCTGCCTGGTGCCCATCCCCGGTTCAATGCGGACCACCTTGCCGGGGGCGTCCCCCTGGGAGTCTAGGGGCCTGTTGCTCACGACAAAGAAAGCCGCCAGAGCAGCGCAGACCAGAACCATCAAAAAGAACAGAAAACGGACCATGCCGCCTTCGGTCCGTTTTGATGTTGCTTGCACAGAATCGGGCATAGAAGCACCCCCACGACACCACTAATCGGGCTGGGGCCTGAAGCCTATTCCTCCGACTCCAAAAAGGCCACTACCCGTTCGAACTCCTGGTCATCCTCGATTTCCATGAGAACCTCTTCACCGGCGTCATCGATTTCCAGCCTGTAGATGAGTCCGCCCTCTTCGGGATCGTCCAGGGGGAACAAAACCGCGTAGGCCTGCCCTTCAAACTCAAAATCATAGATGGCACACTCGTGCTCGTTGCCGTCCTCGTCTTCCAGCACAACGATATCGCTGAATTCGTGTTCGTGTTCGTGATCATCGTGGCCGTGTTTGTGCGCCATAAGATCAACTCCTTCCTTTGAATGCTAGTTTGACCGCCTGCTATCCAAATATGCCTGTAAAATGACGGCGGCCGCCACCTTGTCGATCACTTTACGGCGCTTTGCTCGGCTCACATCTCCCTCTAAGAGGATCCGCTGGGCGGCCGCGGTAGAGAACCGTTCATCCCAATATTCTACTGGGAGGGCAAATTCCCTCTCCAATTCCGCGGCAAATGCATATATTTTCTCCGCCTCCGGCCCGAAGCTTCCATCGGTTCTGCGGGGCAGGCCCACCACGAATTTTTCCACATCGTACTCCTGCACAAAAGCCCGCAGGGCCGCAAAATCCTCCGCCAGACTCCTGCGCCGCACCACCGCCAGCCCCTGGGCCGTCCAACCCAGGGGATCGCTCACCGCCACCCCGATTGTTTTTTCCCCCACATCCAACCCCAGTACGCGCATGGCCCCACTCCCCTAAATCACTTTGATGGCAAATTCGGGGCAGCTGGCCCCGCAGTACCCGCAGTACACGCACTCCTCAGGCATGGCCACAACAGCCCTGCCGTTGTGCAGCGCCAGGGAGCCGTTGGGACAGGCGGAAACACAGGAGCCGCAGCCTGTACACCAGTACTCGATGTGCAGCCTTCGGGTGGCAGCTGCGGGGGCAGGCAGGTCCCGGCGGCCTTGGAAGAAGGCCACGTTGCTTTCCACCTCCGCCACGCTTTTCATGCCCACGGCGATGGAGTGAATCTCGTCTATCTGCAGCAGATAATCCAGGGAGGCTGCCCACTCGCCCAAAAGGTGTCCGCCGCCCAGGGGTTTCATGGCATAGATACCCTTGCCCTCCCGGGCAGCTTTCGCTATGGCCGCGAGCATATCTTCCCGGCCTCCCCCCTGGATACCGATACCCGTCCGGTTGATCAGGGGCGAGATCACATCGATTTCCGGGATGGCGGTGGCGGCCAGCACCGCCGGGACGTGATGGGTGGAAATGCCCACCGCCTGCACGATCCCGGCCTCCTTCGCCTCCAGCAGTACTTCCAAGGCTGGCCAGTGTCCCCGCAGGGTATGGCTGGATTCCTGCTCGTGCAGGAGAAAGATGGGAACCACTTCCTGCCCCAAGCCCCTTTGGGCCCGCTCCAGACTGGCCAGCATCCCCTCCCGGGTATAGGCATAGCTCTTGGTGGCCACCACCACCTGCCCACGGCCGGGAAAGCGTTCCAGCGCCAGGCGGATGTGGTCGTAGGTGTCGTAAATCTCCGCGGTGTCCACAAAATTGACGCCCAATTCCAAGGCCCTCAGCAGCACGGCACTGCCTTCCTCAGGCGAGAGATTGCGCTGGAGGGGGCCAATGGTCAGGGCGCCAAAGCAAAGCTGGGAAACCCGCAGGCCGGTTCGGCCCAGTTCTCGGTACCTCAATCTCCATCTCCTCAACTTCGACGTCGAAACAGCACACCTAAGGTGTTGGGGCCGCAGTGATTGGTGATGGTGCAGCCCGCTTCGGTTATGATGATCTCTTCAAAGTAGTCCTTTTCCTCCAGAAGAGATTTGACAGCCTGCACCAGTTCATCGCTGCAGCGCACATGGGTGATGAACGCCCGGCAGGGATCCAAATTACCATCCTGCTCCAATCTGTCCTGGACATAGAGCTTGACCGCCTTTTCGAAGTTGCCCCGGTACTTGCGCCCCACAATCATGGCGCCATCCCGCACTTCGATGCTGGGCTTCATGCGCAGGATCCTGGCGCCGTAGGCGGTGATGGAGGAACATCTACCTCCCCTGGCCAGATAATCCAATTGATCTATGATGAAGCTGGCGTCGATTCTGGGTACGAGCCGCTCCAACTCCGCGGCGATCTCTGCGGCGGACTTGCCCTGGGCGGCCAAGAGAGCCGCTTCGTAAACCAGGTGCCCACTGCCGGTGGAAAGATTCTGGGAATCCACCACTTTCACCCCGGGAAAGTCCTGGGAAGCTAATAATGCGTTATTATAACAGGAAGAAAAACCCGAACCTAAGCTGATGTGAACCACTTCATCTCCTTGGGCAGTCAGCTCTTGAAAATGCTTCTGGTACTCATACACGTTCACTGCCCCGGTCTGGCAGTGCCTGCCCGCCTCCACATGGGCAATCAGTTCGGCGGGGGTAAGGTCAACGCCGTCTTTGAAAACCTGATCATCCACGGTAATACTCAAGGGAATGATGACAATGCCGAATTTCTCCACTAGCTCCGGTGAAAGATCACACGTACTGTCCGCACTAATCCGCACCAACACCATACACTCCTTTGCCATGTCAGGAAACAGCTGGCCTGGGGCAACCCCCTCAAGCCTTTTTCAGATAGTGCTTCACCAATTCCTCCAGGATCACATCCCTGTCCACCTGCGCGATGAGAGAACGGGCATTCTTGTGGCTGGTGATGAACGTTGGATCGCCCGACATCAAGTAGCCCACAATCTGACCGAAGGGGTTGTAACCCTTATCCCGCAGCGCTTCATACACCTGCTGCAGGATAGCCCTGACTTCTGAACCATCCTCTTCCCAGGCTCTGTAGCTGAACAGCGCCGTCTTGTCGTGGGCATCATTCATGGTATCCCTCCCCTGCACGGTTTTCTCTAATCCTTATTCGGTACCTAGGAAGCAATTCCCTCCAGAAGCTCCCGCAGGTGCCTGCGGCCCTCTTCCAAGGCCTCAGCCAACTTCTCAGGGAGGCGTCCACCAGCCTGCGCCATATCGGGTCTGCCTCCGCCTCCGCCTCCGCAGATCTGGGCAGCCTTTTTCACCACATCTCCCGCATGTACGCCGGCCTTGGTCAAAGATTTGGACACCATGCTCAAAAACAGCACCTTGCCGCCGCTCTCGGCCCCCAGAAGGATCACCACCGGATCAAGGCGATCCCGGATGCGATCGCCTAACTGCCGCAGTTCCTCGTGATCCTCCGCCTGCACCTGGGCCACCACCAGGGAGGCAGTGCCCACCTGTTCCGCAGAGGCCAGTAGCTCATCGAGGGAGCCCAACAGGCTTTGACGCTTCAGCTCGGCCAGTTCCTTCTCCAGGGCACGGTTGGCTTCCAGCAGGCGCTCCACCTGTTCAGGCAGCTGCTCCACTTTAGCCTGCAGTTTGCCTTGGAGCTCCCGCAGCACCTGCTCTTGACCGTGGATGTGGGCCAAGGCTTCGCTACCCGCCACCGCTTCGATGCGCCGTACTCCCGCAGCAACGCTGCCCTCAGAGAGGATCTTGAACAGGCCGATCTCCCCAGTTGCCCGCACGTGGGTACCTCCGCAGAGTTCCAGGGAATAATCCCCCACCTGCACGACCCGCACCTCATCCCCGTACTTCTCGCCAAACAGCGCCACCGCGCCCCTGGCCTTGGCGCTCTCCAAGTCGGTGATGGTGGGCGCCACCGGCAGGTTGCGCAGAATCTGGCGGTTCACTTCCTCCTCAATTCGCTTGAGCTCTTCGCCGCTGAGGGCCTGGAAGTGGGTGAAGTCGAAGCGCAGCCGCTTCGGTCCCACATAGGAGCCTGCCTGGTTCACGTGATCGCCCAAAACGTCCTTGAGGGCTTTATGCAGCAGGTGGGTGGCGGTATGGTGGCGGGCCGTCTCCAGCCTCTGATCCACGGCCACCACTGCCTTGGCGGGGCTGGCTGCGGCCACATAGCCCTTTTCCACCACCCCCAGGTGGCTGACCAGCCCTTCCACGGGTTTTTGCACATCGGTGATGCGCACCACACCCGTTGCGGTTTCGATGGAACCCTGATCTCCGACCTGTCCGCCGCTTTCGGCGTAGAAGGGCGTGCGGTCCAGGATCAAGGCCACCTGGTCCCCCTCCTTGGCGCTGTCCACGCTGTGGCCATCCACCAAGATCCCCATGATTTTGGCGTCCGCGGCTAGGCAGTCATAGCCCACAAACTCCGTGGTCACGACCCCCGCCAGTTCTTTGTAGGCTTCCAGGCTGCTGTCCAGGTAGCCGTGGGCCGTGCGGGACTTTCTGGCCCGCTCCCGCTGGGCTTCCATGGCCCGGCGGAAGCCCGCCTCGTCCACCTGCAGGCCGTCCTGGGCTAGAATCTCCCGGGTGAGATCAAGGGGAAAGCCGAAGGTATCGTACAGCTGGAAGACATCTTCACCGGCGATCTGATCTTGGCCAGAGGATTTGGCCTTGTCCACCAGTTCCTGCAGGAGCCTGAGGCCCTGCTCCAACGTGGCGCCGAAGCGCTCTTCCTCCAGGCGGATTACGTTCTTCACGTACTCCTGGCGCTCCACAAGCTCGGGGTAGGCCCCCTTCATCTGGTCCACAACCCAGTCCACAACCTGCTCCACAAAGGGACCTTCAATGTGGAGGAGGCGCGCATGCCGCACAGCCCGCCGCAGCAGACGGCGCAGCACATAACCCCTGCCCTCATTGCTGGGCAGCACCCCATCGGCCACCAAGAAGGTCACCGCGCGCAGATGATCTACGATCACCCGCAGGGACATATCACTCTGGGGGCTCGCACCGTAGGCCACGCCAGCCAGTTCACCCACGGCGTCCACGATGGGACGGATGTTGTCCACCTCGAAAATGCTGTTCTTGCCCTGGAGCAGAGCAGCAACCCGCTCCAGGCCCATACCTGTATCAATGCTCTTCGCCTCGAGGGGTATATACTCGTCGCCTTCTTGATGGAATTGAATGAAAACCAGATTCCAAAACTCCAAGAAACGCTCGCAATCACAGCCGGGCCGGCAGTCCGGCTGACCGCAGCCAAACTCGGGCCCCCGATCCAGGTAAATCTCGGAGCACGGCCCGCAGGGGCCTGAACCTGTTTCCCAGAAGTTGTCCTCTTTGCCCAGGCGCACAATGCGCTCCGCGGGCAGGCCCACATCTTTGTGCCAGATCTCAAAGGCCTCGTCATCATCCAAATAGATAGAAACCCAGAGCCGTTCGGGAGGCAGCTGCAGATGCTCCACAACAAACTCCCAGGCCCAGGGAATCACCTCTTTTTTGAAATAGTCGCCGAAGGAGAAGTTCCCCAGCATTTCAAAGAAGGTGGCATGGCGGTCTGTCTTCCCCACACTGTCGATATCGCCTGTGCGGATACACTTCTGGCTGGTGGCAATGCGCGGCGCCACCGGCTTTTCCAAACCAAGGAAATAGCGCTTGAAGGGTACCATCCCCGCCACCGTGAGCAGCAGGGTGGGATCGCCGTGGGGAATCAAGGAAGCACTTGGCAGGATGCGGTGATCTTTACTCCGGAAAAACTCCAGGAACATGGTGCGGATCTGATCTACTGTATAGCTCTTCATAGTGTGCCGCAAGAAGCGGTTCCCCCCATTCTTAAGCAAAAACGGACTGTCTCGCTAACAACAATATTATCCAAGTGAGTTTCCCTTGTCAACTTAGAAGCTGGCCAAGAAGGGCCACCGGCAAAGCCTTTCCCCTGGCTGCTGCCGCCTGCGGAGCAATCCTCAAAGGCCAAGCTGCTTCCCCTCTTCCGCACCCAGCGTCCCAAGACCCAAAAACCAGGGAATCGAGAACGCTTTTCGCTTTTTCCTATGCCAGCTGCCGGCCTTATTTCATAACATGGTCCAAGCTGGAGGGAAGGAGGTGAAATGGATGCCCTTTACTGTTCAACAGCTCAATGATGACAACACCGTAGGTATTGCCCAACTCACCCTGGGAATCAACCCAGCCGCGGCAATCTTTACCGAGACAGATTGGTCCGGGGGTTCCACTGCCACCGGCATCATCAACCTGGAGAACACCAGCGCACTGGATGTGAACTACTTCGTCTCTGCCGACTGGTATGCTGCCGCTGGTGGCACTCCCCAGGATGCCCGCATTCTGGCGGAAAGGCTGGAGATCACGGTGACTGCTGACCCGGGTGGGGCCAATGAAGAGCTGTACAGCGGCTCCCTGGCGGGCTTGATCCAGCAGCCCCCAGCTGGACGCCTTCTGGCGGCGGCGGCCAATGAGGACGTGGAATTTGAACTCAGCCTGCCTGACGCCAATGCCACCGATCTCATTCAGGGTATGGCCATCGAGTTTGACCTGGTGTTTGTGGCGGTTGAGGTTTAGTGCCTGAGAACAGCGGAAGGTGGTCAACATCTTGCGACCACCTTCACTCCCTAGAAAGGATGCTGAGATGTGTTTACGGCCATTGCGACCAATGCTGGTAACGCCGTGCGCATCGGGCAGGTTCAGCCCGCTGAACCAGATGCCCCGTTTCTCCTGGCCGTCGTCCTGATTCTGCTGTTCATCCTGGCCGTCATCCTCCTGCCTCAACTAGTGTTATGAAAGGAGCGGTTCAATGGCTCAAATCCGCTGTCCCCAATGCGGCCAGGTGGAGAACTGGGACCTGGGCGGAAGTTTCCTCGTCACCTGCGACCGCTGCGGCCAGCAGTTTACCGTGGTGATCGCGCGGGGCAGGCCTCCCAGCCAGGAGGAAAATCGCGTAAACAGCCGCTAGGTATTGGCCCTGGCGGCTGTCCTTTCACTACCTACTTCACCTGGGGCCGGCGCAGGAGGAAAAAGTCCAGAAGGACGCGCCCAATGGCCGCCACAGGGACCGCGATGAGCAGGCCCAAAATCCCCATGAGATAGCCCCCCACCAGCACCGCGAAAATCACAACCAGGGGGTGCAGCCCCACCCGATCGCCGATCAGCCAGGGGGAGATCAAGCTGTTTTCAATCTGGTTGGCGGCAATAAAGAGGAGCAGTACCCAAAGGACCGTGAGGGGAGACTGGGAAAGGGCCAGGGCAGCGGCGGGCAGAAAGCCTAGCACCGGGCCGAAATAGGGTATGATGTCAAAAAGTCCGGCCAAAAGGCCGATGAACAGAGCATAGGGGATTTTGAGCAGGGCGAGGCCCCCGTAGATGAACAGACCCACGAACAGGCAAATCCACAGCTGTCCCCGGAAAAAGCCATTGAGAGCCACATTCACTTCCCTGAGCACATACTGGGCATCGCCGCGGTAGCGGGCGGGCACATAGCGCAGGGCCCGTTCCCGCATGGCCTGATGATCCCGGAGCAGGTAGAAGGCCAGAACCGGGGAGATGAGCAGGGAAACGATGTTGGCAAACAGGTCCAAGAGTATCTGCATCACTCTCCCCGCCAGACGTTCCAGAGCCTGCTGCACCCGGGCTAAGAGGTTATCCACCGCTTCCTGAATGGTGGTGGGCAGTTCAACGCGGCGAAAAATGCCCACCGCATCCTGCCCCAGCTCCTCCAGCTGGACAGCCTGGTGGGGCAGCTTGCGGGCCATCTCCTCCAGCTCCCGCAGCAGATTGGGCAAGGTGAGGTAGAACACTATACCCAAGGCCACCCCGCAGAAGGCATAGACCAGGAAGATGGCCGCAACCCGAGATGCCCCCCGGCTCTCCACCGCGACCACCAAGGGGTAGAGGATGTACGCCAGGAGGATCGCGAATAAGAAAGGGGTCAGTACAGTCCTGACCCGGTACAGAAAAAACAATATCCCCGCGAAAACCAGTGCCCACCAGATGCCCCTGGACACAGACCTCAATCCATCCAGTTATCCAGCTGCTGCTCCACTGTGCCCCGGGCCCTGCGGATCAGGCTGCGTCCGGTGGACCGCAGCTGCCTGGTCACATAGCCCTTGTTCATGGTATTGCCCACATAAATGCCTAAAGCCAGGCCCGCCAAGCCAATGAGCAGCATGTTTCGACCATTGGCCACCTCAATCACCTCGTTTAGCGTTCTACCGCTAGCCTGCCCAAATCAGGCGAAAAAAACACCGAGATGCCTCTCGGTGCCGGTGAGCTGTTTAGGCTGTGCTGGCTGTTCGCTTCCTGTAGTCGGCAATGGCCGCGCCCAGGGCCTCAGCTGCCAGATTGGAACAGTGCATTTTGACGGGGGGCAGGCCCTCCAGTGCTTCGGCCACATCGCGGTTGGTGATTTTTTCCGCCTCCTCCACCGTTTTCCCGATGGCCAGCTCCGTGATCATGCTGGAAGTGGCGATGGCGGCTCCACAGCCAAAGGTTTTGAACTTGATGTCGGTGATAATGTTGTTTTCCACCTTGATCCACATCTTCATGATATCCCCGCAGCGGGCGTTGCCCACCTCCCCGATGCCGTCGGCGTCGGGGATCTCCCCCACGTTGCGCGGGTTGGTGAAGTGCTCCATGACTTTATCTGAATACATGATCTTCCTCCTATCCTTGATAGAGCGGAGACATGGCCCGCAGCCGCTCCACTATGCCCGGAATTTCCTGAAGCACGAAATCCACATCTGCCTCGGTGTTTTCACGCCCCAGGGTCAGGCGCAGCGAACCGTGGGCAATCTCATGGGACAAACCCATGGCCAAGAGCACATGGGAGGGGTCTAGAGAACCGGACGTGCAGGCGGACCCGCTGGAAGCGGCAATTCCCCGCAGATCCAGGTTGAGCAGCAGCGACTCACCCTCAATGAACTCAAAACAGACGCTCACATTGTTGGGCAGCCGCCTTTCCAGGCTGCCGTTGACCCGGGTATGGGGAATCTGCAGGAGGCCCTCAATCAGCCGGTCCCTGAGCTTTTGCAGGCGCGCACTTTCCGCCTCGCGCTCTTCTTGGGCCAGCTCAAAGGCTTTGGCCAGGCCCACAATCCCCGCCACGTTTTCGGTCCCGGCCCGGCGCCTTTTTTCCTGTCCTCCGCCGTGAATGAGGGGATGCAGCCGCACTCCCTTGCGCACGTAGAGTGCACCCACCCCCTTGGGGCCGTAAAACTTGTGCGCCGAAATGGACAAAAGGTCGACGTTGAGGGCATCCACATTTAGGTCTAAAGCGCCTGCCGTCTGCACCGCATCGGTATGGAAGCGGACGCCGCGGGCGCGCACCAGCGCGCCTATTTCACTGATGGGCTGGATGGTGCCCACTTCGTTGTTGGCATGCATAATGGAGACTAAAATGGTGTCGGGGCGCAGGGCCGCCTCCACCTGGGCCGGATCCACCAGGCCGTATTCGTCCACCGGAAGGATGGTGACCTCAAAGCCCTGGGTCTCCAGCCAGAGGACGGTATCCAGCACAGCATGGTGCTCAATGGCGCTGGTGATGATGTGCTTCCCCTTGTTCTGGTCCGCCCAGGCCACACCCTTGATGGCCAGGTTGGCCCCTTCCGAACCGCCGGAGGTAAACACGATTTCGCTGGCGGATGCCCCCAAGAGGGCCGCCACCTTGTCCCGGGCGCTGTCTAAGGCCTTGCGGGCACTCCTGCCCCAGCTGTAGACGCTGGAGGGATTGCCAAACTCGGTGCTAAAGTAAGGCAGCATCGCTTCCCACACTTCAGGCCGGACCGGTGTTGTTGCCGCATGATCCATATAGATTCGCTTCATTGTCCTTCAGCCACCCCTAATCTAATGGCGTTTTGCCGCAGGTCTTCCAAAGTCGTACTATCCAAAACCCGTTCCATGCTGTCCTGCAGTTGCTTCCACAGACCCCGCAGTACGCACTGCTCGGGCTGGTCGCAGTAGGGACCTGTACCCGCATCGGTATCCAGGCAGTCCAGGGGAGTAATCGGCCCCTCCAATACCCGGATGATCTGCCCGATGGTGATCTGATCCGGGGGATGGGCCAGCTCATAACCGCCCTGAGCCCCCCGCTTGCTGGCCACCAGACCCGCCTTGCGCAGCGCGCCCATGAGCTGCTCCAGATAGGTTTCCGACACAAGCTGGCGCCTGGCCACCGTCTTAAGGGGAATGGGACCGCTGCCGTAGTTGAGGGCCAGGTCAAACATGGCCCGCACTCCGTATTCGCCCCGCGTGGATACGCGCATGCATCCGCCTCCCCTCATTTCCGACTAATTTTGTCGGAATTGAATCCATCCTGATCATAGCACAGGGCAAAAACGGCTGTCAACGCTGAAAAAGAAAAAAGCCCCTTAGGGCTCTTGGCGCTGGTGTGCTTCCTTGAGCTTGGCAAAATAAGCCAGGCGCTCTTTGATCACCTTTTCCCTGCCCTGCTCCGAAGGCTCGTAGACCCGGAAGCCTTTCATATTCTCCGGCAGGTACTCCTGGACCACGTAGTGATGGGGATAATCATGGGGGTACCTATAACCCCTGCCGTGTCCAAGCTTAGCCGCTCCGGCATAGTGGGTATCCCGCAGGTGCACAGGCACAGGCTCCGCACCAGTTTTCTCCACCGCCGCCAGGGCTGCGTCCACGGCCTTGATCACCGAGTTGCTCTTGGGTGCCGTGGCGATATAGATGATGGCCTGGGCGATGGGAATGCGAGCCTCGGGCATCCCCAGCCATTCCAGGGCAAACCCCGCCGCTTGGGCCATGAGCAGGGCGGTGGGATCGGCCATGCCCACATCTTCCGCGGCATGGACCAAGAGCCGGCGCACAACAAAGCGCGGGTCTTCCCCGGCGTAGACCATGCGGGCATACCAATAGAGGGCGGCATCGGGGTCGCTGCCCCGCAGCGATTTGATAAAGGCGGAGATCACATCATAGTGCTGGTCCCCCGCTTTATCATAGCGAACTCGCTGGGCCTGGGCCGCCTCTTCCGCCACGGCCAGATCCACCAACCGCACCCCCGCTTCGTTGGGCAGGGTGGTGAGCACAGCGAACTCCAGGTTGTTCAGAAGGACGCGGGCATCGCCGTTGGCAATGCGGGCCAGGTGCCTGAGGGCCTCCTGGGAAACCTGGCAGGGCACATCCCCCAGTCCCCGGGGATCTTCCAGAGCCCGCCGGGCCAAGGTGAGCAGGTGCTCCTCCTCCAGGGGCTGGAGCTGGTAGATCTGGGAGCGGCTGAGCAGAGCGGCGTTCACTTCGAAATAGGGGTTTTCCGTGGTGGCGCCGATCAGAATCAGATCGCCCTTCTCCACCGCGGGGAGCAGCACATCCTGCTGGGCCTTGTTCAGGCGCTGGATCTCGTCCACAAAGAGGATCGTCCTCTGCCCATGGAAGGCCCGGCGGTCCCGAGCCTCTTCCGCTAAACGCTTCAGCTCCGCGGCCCCCGTGGTGGTGGCACTGACATTGACAAACACTCCCTTGGTGGTTCGGGAGATCACATAGCCTAAGGTGGTCTTGCCGGAACCGGGGGGCCCGTAAAGGATCAAGGAGCGGAGAATGTCTTCGCTGATGGCCCGCCGCAAAAGCTTTCCGGGCCCTAAAATGTGCTCCTGGCCCACATATTCCTCCAGGGATTCAGGGCGCATGCGCACCGCCAGGGGCGCATGTTCATGCCTCAAGGGGCTCTGTTCAAACAAATCCATGGCTAACCCTCCCCGCAGATCTGCCTCACAATCCAACTGGCCATGACCAAACCCGCAGCTCCCGGCACAAAAGCTGTGCTCCCAGGTGTGGAACCGGCTCTTTTCCCCACTGTCCGTTCATCGGAGAACACCACGGCAACTCCCCGCTCAATTCCCCGCTTACGCAGGGCGCCCCGCACCGCCCTGGCCAAGGGGCAGGTGTGGGTCTGGGAGATATCCGCGACCTTAAGGCGCGTGGGGTCCACCTTGTTGCCTGCGCCCAGGGAAGAGATGAGGGGAATGCCCTGCTTAAGGCAGGCTTCGATCAAATCCACCTTGGACCGCACGCTGTCGATGGCATCGGCCACAAAAGTGAGGTCCTCCGGCAGCAGCTGCTGGTGGTTTTCCCGGCTGTAGTAGGCTTGGTGGGCGATCACGCGGCAGGCGGGGTTGATCTGGGCGATCCTTTCCGCCATCACCTCCACCTTTGGCCGGCCGATGGTGGCTTCCAGGGCCACAATCTGCCTGTTCAGATTGGAGATGGCCACCAGATCGTGGTCAATGAGGATGAGCGTCCCCACCCCCGAGCGGGCCAGGGCTTCTGCGGCATGTCCCCCCACACCGCCTAGGCCCACCACTGCCACCTTGGCCGCCTGCAGGCGCTGCAGGTTCTCGGCACCCAAAACCAGTTCCGTGCGTATGAATCTATGTTCCATGGTTTTCCTCCAAGAAAAAATACCCCGGAAGGGGTATCCAGATCCAACCCCCCGCCGTACCGCTAGTGCTGACCCGAATGAACCTGCCTCGGCAGGTGGGTACCCTCCGCACTAGTTCGAACGTCCCCGCTGGGGGGCATGTTCTAGCTACTGCGAGTCAGGTTCCCTGTGTGTTGGTGTTGGCTCATAACAAGGCCAGATTGATCGCGAGCACAGCAGGGGTGTGTTCTAGCCTGATCATAGCATAGACTCTGCCCGGATTCAAGTCCTCTGCTTGTACCGGTTTTTCCCGGTTCTACGCGGCTTTGGATAGACATACATCTTAGCAGAGGAGGGATTGAGACATGGATCAACTCTTGGGTAAAGTGCTGGCTATCGCCTTTGTGATCGAGGTTTTGACCAACACCGTCAAAACCCTGCTGCCGGATCTGAACCGCCGCTACCTGCCGTTTATCTCAGGCGTCCTCGGCGTCTGCCTGGCCTGGGTCAGCGGTGTGGGCGTACTGAGTACCCTGGAGATCCCAGTACGCCACGCTTTCCTTGATTACCTAGTCACCGGCATCGTCACATCCCGGGGCGCCAATATCGTCCATGACCTTGCCAAGACGCTCAGTTCCGCAAGTTGATCTTGAGCTCCTTGAGCTGGGCCTCGCTGATGGGGGCCGGAGCCTCAATCATCAGATCTGAAGCACTTACCGTTTTGGGGAAAGCGATCACATCGCGGATGGACTGCCGCTTGGCCAGGAGCATAACCAGGCGGTCCAGGCCAAAGGCGATCCCACCATGGGGAGGAGCTCCATACTCGAAGGCCTCCAGGAAATAGCCGAACTGTCTGCGAGCTTCCTCCATGGTGAAACCTAAAGCAGCAAACATCCGCTCCTGCAGGCGCCGGTTGGTGATGCGGATGCTGCCTCCGCCCAGTTCCACCCCGTTGAGCACCATATCGTAGGCCTTGGCCCGGACCCTTCCAGGATCTGTCTCTAAGAGGTGCTCATCTTCATCGAGGGGAGCGGTGAACGGATGGTGGGCGGCCACATAGCGCCCCGCCTCTTCATCGTAGACAAGCAGGGGCCAATCCACAACCCAAAGCAGGTTATAGGCATTCTCATCCATGAGCCCCAGCTCCCGGCCGAGCAGGAGCCTGAGCCTGCCCAAAACATCACAAACCAGATCATAGCCGCCAGCCACGATCAGTACAAGATCGCCAACTTCGGCAGCAAGTTCCTTGGTAATTGCTTCCACTTCTTCCTCTTTGAGGAACTTGGCGATGGGCGAGCGCACCTGCCCCTCCTCCACCGCCAGCCAGATCAAGCCCTTGGCGCCCCAGGCCTGAGCCTGCTCGCTGAGGCGGTCGATCTGCCTGCGGGTGAAGCTGGCCCCGCCCTTGACGTTAATCCCCCTGATTACTCCCTGAGCAGCTGCGGTTTCGGCAAAGACCCGGAACTCGCTGTTCTTGAGGGAAGCGGTCAGATCATGGATCTCCAGGCCAAAACGGGTATCGGGCTTGTCCGTGCCGAACCGGTCCATGGCCTCTCGATAGCTCAGGCGGGGTATGGGCGCTGGCAGGTCAATTCCCTTGACCTCCCGAAATACGTGGAGGATCATGGCCTCCATCATGTTCATCACAGCTTCCCGGTCCACGAAGGACATCTCCACGTCTATCTGGGTGAACTCCGGCTGCCGATCTGCCCGCAGGTCTTCATCCCTAAAGCAGCGGGCGATCTGGTAATAGCGGTCGAATCCCCCGATCATGAGCAGCTGTTTAAACAGCTGCGGCGACTGGGGCAGGGCGTAAAAGGAACCGGGGTGCACGCGGCTGGGTACCACATAGTCCCGGGCCCCTTCGGGAGTAGAGCGGATCAGCATGGGCGTCTCAACTTCCAGAAAGCCCTGGCTGTCTAGGAACGAGCGCACGGCAGCGGTGATGCGGTGGCGCATGGCCAAAGCTTCCTGCAGCTCTCTGCTGCGCAGATGCAGATAGCGGTACTTAAGGCGCAGCGACTCATCCACTTCCTCCGCCCGATCAATGGGGAAGGGCGGGGTTTTCGCCTCCGCCAGCACAACCAAGCTGCTTACCAGCACCTCCACCTCCCCGGTGGCCAAATTGGGGTTGACCTGGCCTTCCGGGCGAGCCACAACCTGGCCCTGCACGGCGATGACATACTCGCTGCGCAGTCCCTCTGCCTGCTGAAACTGCTCGGGACCCAAGGTCTCCGGGTCAAAGACCACCTGCACCAGGCCCGACCGGTCCCGGAGATCCACAAAGATCAGCTGACCCAAATCACGCCTCCGGTTCACCCACCCATTGAGGATTACTGTGCTCCCGGCATCCGACTTCCTCAGCTCACCGCAGTACTTGGTCCTTATCCAGTCCTTCATTTCCCACACTCTCCTAAGATCTTAGCTAGCTGTTTTAAGTCCTCCAGATCTATTTCTTGTTCCTGTCCATCCTGCATGTTGCGGAGCATGAGGCGCCCGCGACTGAGCTCCTCTTCGCCGAAGATCACAGCATAACGGCTGCCCAGGCGGTTGGCCGCCTTCATCTGTGCCCGGATGCTGCGGTCCAGGTAATCCAGCTCCACCCAGAGCCCCTGCCCCCGCAGGAAGTGGGCCACCTGGGCCGCCTTGAGTTTAGTGTCGCCGCCGAAGTGGATGAGATAGGCAGAGGGACCCTTGGGTTCAGGCTGGAGTTTGCCCTGGCCCTGCAGGGCCAGAAGCAGCCTTTCCACCCCCACCGCGAACCCCACAGCGGGAGTGGGTTTGCCCCCCAGCTCCTCCACCAGCCCATCGTAGCGCCCCCCGGCGCCGATGGCGTTCTGGGCACCCAGCTCCTGGCTGGTTACTTCAAAGACGGTCTTGGTGTAGTAGTCGAAGCCCCTGACCAAGCGGGGGTTCAGCCTGTACTCTACGCCTAGGGCATCCAGGTAGGCGAGCACCTGGGCGAAGTGTTCAGAGCACTCCCCGCAGAGATGCTTGGTGATCTCAGGCGCGCCCGCCAGCACCTCCTGGCAGCTTTCCACCTTGCAGTCCAAAAGCCGCAGGGGATTGCGGTGCAGCCTGTTTTGGCAGCTGCTGCAGAGCCTTTCCACGCGGGGCTGGAAATACTCCACCAGCTCCTGCCGGTAGCCGGGGCGGCAGTTGGGGCAGCCGATGGTGTTGATCTCCACCTCAAAACCGCTCAAGCCGCAGGATTTGTAAAGCTCCAGGGGCAGCAAAATGGCTTCCACATCCAGGAGGGGATCCCCGGAACCCAAGGCCTCCAAGCCAAACTGGGTGAACTGCCGGTAGCGCCCGGCTTGGGGGCGCTCATAGCGGAACATGGGTCCGAAGTAGTAGAGCTTCACAGGCAGGGAACCGCTGCCCAGGTTGTGTTCCAAAAAAGCGCGCACCGCGGGGGCGGTCCCCTCCGGGCGGAGGGTCAGGCTCCTCTCCCCCCGATCCTGGAAGGTGTACATCTCCTTCTCCACGATATCGGTGGCCTCGCCGATTCCCCGCTGAAACAGCTCCGTATGCTCAAACATGGGCGTGCGCAGTTCCTGGTACCCGTAGGCAGCACAGACTCTGCGGATCCGTTCCTCCAGCTCGTGCCACAGTTCGATTTGGCCGGGACCCACATCATTGGTACCCCTGGGCCTGGTGGTCAGTGTCATCTCTACTCCCCCCTCAAACGTTGGCAAAAGGCGAGTGATGTTAACCACCACTCGCCTGAGGTTCTATTCTTGCGGAGCAGCTTCGGCTGCCGCTTCCCCTGGTTTTTCTTCCACCAGTTCAGGCAGCTCCTCTGCCTCTCCTTCCGCAGCTTCGGTGGCAGCTTCCCCTTCAGCTTCCGGCTGCAGCAGGGCATTCTGCCGCTCTTGGAACTCCTCGATGAGTTTCTCGATGGCCTTGGCATCCTCCCAGCGCTCCAGGGCGGTCACGCTGTGATACAAGGTGAGCAGGGCGAAAATGTCGTTGGGAACAAGTTCGGCTGCCTTGATGTACTGCTCCACCGCTTGATCAATGTCTTCCGCTTCTTCGTAGAGCTTGCCCAGGCTGTAGAGGAGAGTGTAGTCAGTGGGCTCCTTCTCCGCAGCGACCCGGTACTGCTCTATGGCCCCTTCCAGGTCACCTAGACCGTGGTAGGCATCGCCCAAGAAAGAATGCAGATAGCCGTCTTCTGGATAGTCCTCCAGGGCCAGCTTGTAGTAGTGCACGGCGTCCTCGTAGTTGCCTTCCTGCATCTGCTTGAAGGCATTGAGCCGGTGCTCCATGAGGACGATCTCCGAAGAATCCCGCGCGCTCTGCAGCCAAGCCTCGATATCCTCCTGTCCCTTTGCCAGGCGGAGATCCTTTTCCAGCTCGGCACGGGCTTTTTCAAACTCCTCGCCTTCCGCCTCAACCCGGTCGGTGACAGTGATAATGTGGTATCCGTATGTGGAACGCACCGGTTCACTGATTTCACCCACCCCGAGGGCAAAGACGGCTTCTTCAAACTCGGGGACCGTTTTGCCGCGGTAGATGTAACCGAGCTCACCGCCGCTGGCGCTGCTGGCATCCTCCGATACCTCTTTAGCCAGCTCGGCGAAGTTTTCCGGAGTTACCTGGGAGTAAATCTCCCATGCCCGGGCCTCCGCAGCCTCCCAGTCTTCGTCAGAGGAGCCTGCGGGCTTAATCAGGATGTGGCTGGCCCGCACCCGCTCGTAGGCGGCGCGGATGTCTTCTTCGCTCACGGAAACATGGGCCACCAGCTGTTCCTGAAGTTTATCCACTTTGATCTGGTGTTCCAGCTGCGCTCTTAAGCTGGCTTCGCTCAGGCCCGCCCTTTGCAGCTGCTGCTGAAACTCTTCCTTGCCACCGAAGAGATCTATGAGCTCCTGCAGCTCCGCATCCACCTCTGCTCTGGAGGCGCTGATCTTGCGCTTGTTAATCTCCTGGTGCACCAAGACGCTGTCCACGAGGGCTTCCAGGGCCTCGTAGCGCAGAGCCTCGTAGATGCGCCCGGTGAGGGGCCCCTGCTGCTGTTCCAGCTGCTGGGCAAAGCGGAGCTGAGTCAAATACAGATCGTAGAGGGAAATGGCCTGGCCATTCACTTTGGCCACTGCCACCGCCGCTTCAGTCGGTATAGCCTGGGAACCGCCCAAAAATGAAACGATGGCTGCCCAGAGACCGCCGCCAACCATTGCCGCCAAGATGATGATGATCACAAGTTTTGTTTTGTTCCTGTTTCTGCGGAACATCGCCAACCAACCCTTTCCATTCGAGAGAGACCAACAAGGTAATTGTACTTTAAATGCGGGTTTCTGTCAAACGCACAAGTTCTGCTTAACCAGTCAATTGCTGTTAGGGCCGCTGCCGGAGAAGTGTTCCCGCAGCAGCTTAAGTTTGTCTGCCAAGTGTTCATTGATCTGTGCGCTGTAAGCAGCGGGGCATTTGGGGTTAACCTGCCGGCGGAGAGTGAGATCGGGGGCAACCAGTTTGCTTACACCTCCCCCACCCAGGGCCAGGATGCTCTGGCGTTCTTCCATCATCTGGATGTTGTAGATGGAGTGGGTGCCCGGCAGCGCATAGCCGATATTCTCCAGATCGCCTAAAATGTGCCGCTGGCGGTAGAGGTAATAGGGCTGCATTCCCCAGCTTAGGGCATAGTCCCGGGCTAAGTCCACCATGGCTTCCCCCTGCTCCTGGGCGATGTAGACCTGTTCCAGGTTTTTCCTCAGGGTGGAAGCCCGCTTCAGGGCTAAACTGTGCACCGTGAGGTTATCGGGCCCCAAGGCGGCGATCTCCTCCAGGGTGCCCCGCACTTGGGCGAGCTCCTCCCCGGGCAGGCCCAAAATGATGTCCATGTTGATGAGGGGAATGCCCACCTCCCGGGCCAGGGCAAAGGCCTCCCGCACCTGGGCCACCGTGTGCTTGCGCCCGATGGCCTGCAGCGTCGCATCGTGCATGGTCTGGGGGTTGATGCAGATGCGCTGGGCGCCCCCTTCCTTGAGCAGGCGCAGGGTGTCCCGGGACAGGGTTTCGGGCCGCCCCGCCTCCACCGTAAACTCCCTGGTTTCAGCGGTAAACAGGTTCTCCCTCATCAGGCTGAGCAGCCGCTCCAGCTCCGCCCCCTGCACAGTGGTGGGGGTCCCTCCCCCCAGGTAAACCGATTCCACCTGCAGCTGGAGCTCCTTGATCAGACCCCCCACCGCTTCGATTTCCCGGTGCAGAGCCTGCAAAAAACCCTTGAGGAGATGGCCATGGGTGGCCAGGGGATAGGCGGCAAAGGAACAGTAGCTGCAGCGGGTGGGACAGAACGGTATGCCCACATAGATGCTGATGGGGTTGTTGGGATTGGCGTGGAAATAAGGCCGCTGCTTGGCGGCAACTTCCAGCAGCAGCTGGGCCTTTTTCGGGCTGAGGGCGTAAACCTCAAGCAAAATGCCCCGGAGCTCCTCCGGGGGAAAGCCCCGGTCCAGCATGGCATGGACCATCTTCATGGGCCGCACACCTTCCAAAATCCCCCAGGGGCTTTCCGCGAGGCCGTAGACGCGCTCAAAGAGGCGCCTGATCCCCAGGCGCACCCGCTCTTTGATCCGGCGCTGGCGATCCACTGCGGTGTAACGGGGATCAAGGATCTCCCTATCCCTAAACTCCCACACTTCGCCATCTAGGCGCACCGAGATAAACAGGCCCTCCTCCTCCCAAGCATAATCGGCGGCCAGGACCCGTCCCCCGCCGAAGCTGGCCTGGGGAGCCAGGGATTTCACCGCGACTTCCATGGAGGGCGCTAGAAACTCATCCGCCTGGATAGCATAGCTTTCATGGCCAAAATAAAAAGGAACAGCTATTTTCCTTCACATCCCTAAAGTGAGCTCAAAAAGGGGTTATCCTCCAGCTCCCTGCCGATGGTGGTGCTGAAGCCGTGCCCCGGATAGACCTTGGTTTCCGGCGGGAGCTGGGCCAGGCGCCTTAGGCTCCCAAACAGAGCTTGTTCATCTGACCCGGGGAAATCCCAGCGGCCCACCGACTGCCTAAAGAGGGTGTCGCCGCTCACCAAGATCCCGTGTCCGTAGAGGCAGATCCCTCCAGGGGTATGCCCCGGCGTGTGGAGGACCTGCAGAGTACAGGAGCCAAAGGTGATCTCATCACCCTCCTGGAGCAGGCGGTCTGCTTCAAGGGGAGCTGCTTCCAGCCGCACCTGCTGGCCCAAGTTCAGCAGGGGATCCGTCAAGTACGGGGCGTCCGCGACATGGATGGCCAGGGGAGCCTTGGTTTGTTCCTTGAACCAGGCATTGCCGGCAATGTGGTCGCAGTGGCCGTGGGTGTTGATGATGGCCACGGTGCGCAGCTGTTGGCGCTCTAGAAACTCCAAAACCTTCTCCGACTCTGCCCCCGGATCAACCACCACCGCTTCCCCCCCATCATACAGCACATAGCAGTTGGTGGAAAAGGCGTTGAGCACAAAGCGTTCGATCTGCATCCCTATTCTCCTTCACTGCTGACAATCAACGTCACGGGGCCATCATTGATTAGGCTCACATCCATGTGAGCCTGGAACACTCCGGTGGCCACCGTGATGCCCTCGGCCTGGAGCTCAGCCACAAACTCCTGGTAAAGGGTTTCAGCCACATCGGGGGCAGCGGCCCCGCTAAAAGAAGGCCTGCGCCCGCGGCGGCAGTCGCCGTAGAGGGTAAACTGGGACACGGCCAGGATCTGGCCGCCCACCTCCTGCACATCCAAGTTCATCTTCCCCTGGTCATCGGGGAAGATGCGCAGTTTGGCAATTTTCTTGGCCAGGTAGCGGGCATCGGCACTGGTATCCCCGCTGCCTACGCCCAGGAAGACCAAAAGGCCGTGGGTAATGGCACCCACCACAGTCCCTTCCACCGTGACGCTGGCTTCCTGCACACGCTGTACTACTGCTCGCACGCAGACATCATCCTTTAGCTCTAAGTGGGATTGGCCCGATGCACACCCAGCACGCCGTTGACCTGCCTTAAGGCGCTCATCACATTGTCCAAGTGGTTCACATCATGGATCTCCAGGGTCAGCTGTACGATCACCGAATCGTTCTTGCTGGTCCTGGCGGTCACCGCATCCACATTGGTCTTGCGCTCGGAGAGGGCATGCATGATGTTGGTGAGGAAATTGGGCCGATCGATGCCCTCGATTTCGATTTCCACGGGATAGGCATCGTCTTTGGTCACATTCCAGACCACCTCAATCTGCCGCCCGGACTCTGGGCCCAGGTTGAGCACATTGGGGCAGTCCACCCGGTGCACGGAGATACCCCGCCCCCGGGTGATATAGCCGATAATGTCATCCCCCGGCACGGGGCTGCAGCACTTGGCAAAGCGCACCAGGAGATTATCTGCACCCTTGACTTCCACGCCCCGGGTGGTATGCCGGCGGCGCTTTTTGCCCACTTCCGGCAGCTTTCGCTTTTCTCCGGGCTCTTGACCGGTGAGCTTCTGCACAACCTGGAGGGCGTTAATCCTCCCCGAACCCACACTGGCGATGAGCTCGTCCGCGGTGCTCACCCCGTACTTGCGGGCCAGCTGCTGCAGGTTAGTTTCGCTCAGCACCGTTTTGGTATCGGCTCCCAGCTTCTTGCATTCCCGCTCCAGGAGCTCCCGGCCCCGGGTCAGGTTCTCTTCCCGCTGCTCTTCCCTGAGCCAAGCCCTGATTTTACTGCGGGCCTTGGAGGTCTTCACATAGTTCAACCAGTCCTGGGAGGGGCTGGCCGTTTTGCTGGTGAGGATCTCCACAAAATCTCCGTTCTTGAGCACGTAGTTGAGGGGCACGATGCGGCCGTTGACCTTGGCCCCAAAACAGCGCAGCCCCACATCGGTGTGCACGTCAAAGGCAAAATCAATGGGCGTGGCTCCGCTTGGGAGCGTCTTCACATCTCCCTTGGGTGTAAACACGAAAACCTCATCTTCGAAGAGGTCGATCTTCAAGGTATCCATGAACTCCTGGGGATCCTTCATCTCCCGCAGCCATTCCACCGCCTCCCGCAACCAGCCAATTTTGGCGGCCTCATCGCCGGGCTTGCGGGTTTGCCCTTCTTTATACATCCAGTGGGCGGCCACGCCCTTTTCAGCGATACGGTGCATCTCCCAGGTGCGGATCTGGATCTCATAGGGCTCGCCCCGGGGGCCCACCACCGTGGTATGCAGGGACTGATAGAGGTTGGATTTGGGCACCGCTATATAATCCTTAAAACGGCCGGGGATGGGCTTCCAGAGGGCATGGATCACGCCCAAAACTGCATAGCAGTCCCGCACGGTGTCCACAATGATGCGTATGGCCATGAGGTCGTAGATCTCATCCAGGCTCTTGTTCTGCTTCTGCATCTTCTGCCAGATGCTGTAAAGGTGCTTGGGCCGGCCTTGAATGTCGCAGGCCATGTCCATCTCGGCCAACCGCTCCATGATGATGTTCATGGCTTCCTGCAGATCAGCCTCGCGCTCCTGGCGCTTGCGGTCGATTTCCGCCACCAGCCGGTAGTATTCCTCGGGATGGAGATGGCGGAAGGCCAGGTCCTCCATTTCGAACTTGATCCGCCAGATCCCCATGCGGTGCGCCAGGGGGGCAAAAATGTCCAGGGTCTCCTGGGAGATGAGGATCTGCTTCTCCGGAGGCATGTGCCGCAGCGTCCGCATGTTGTGCAGGCGGTCCGCCAGTTTAATCAGGATCACCCGTACATCTTCCGCCATGGCGAAGATCATCTTGCGCATGTTCTCCGCCTGCTGCTCAAAGCGGCTGTGCACAGGCAGCTTCTCCAGCTTGGTTACGCCCTCCACCAGCATCAAGATGGTGGGGCCAAAAAGCCCTGACAGCTCCTCCCTGGTCACTGGAGTGTCCTCCAGCACGTCGTGGAGAAGACCTGCGGCAATGGTCTCCATATCCAGCTCCAAATCCGCCAGAATCAGGGCCACTTCATAGGGATGCTCGAAGTACGGGGCGCCGGACTCCCGGTACTGCCCTTCATGGGCGCGCTGAGAAAAGTGGTAAGCCTGCTCGATCAGCTCCACATTGGCTTTGGGATAGTAACCTAGAATGCGGTGGATAAGATACTCCAGCTGCACAGCGCGCCCCCTTCCCCCTAAGTGTTACTCATGGTACTGCACAAGCGAGACGATATCGTATTCACTCAGCCTTTCCCTACCGTTCAGATAGGCGAGCTCAATCAGGAAAGCCAAGCCCACTACTTGTCCACTGAGTTTCTTGATGAGCTCGATGGCCGCCGCGATGGTACCGCCGGTGGCCAGCAGATCATCCACAACCAGCACCCGGGTTCCCGGTGGAAAGGCATCGGCATGGATCTCCAAGCTGTCGGTGCCGTACTCCAAATCATACTCCACCGAGAGCACCTGCCCGGGCAGCTTGCCGGGTTTGCGGATCAGGGTGAAACCCAAACCCATCTCATAGGCTAAAGGAGCTCCCAAAATAAAGCCGCGGGATTCCACGCCAACGATCATGTCAACCTCGGTTCCCTTAAAGTGCTCAGCCAAACGCTTGACCGTTTCCCTGAGCGCCTCCCCATCCCTGAGCAGGGTGGTAATGTCTTTGAAACTGATACCAGGCTGCGGAAAATCTGGTATCACCCTAATTTTCTCTTTCAAGTCCATCCTGGAAGAATCCCCTTTCCAAACAACGCTTAAGGTACACTGCAGCCTGATCGCGTATCTTTGTTATCTTATTATACAAAACTGCTTGCTCCAAGTCTAGCTTGCGTTCGGGTTCCGGCAAGTAGAAGATGGCCTCCCCCTCCACCCGCCAGAGCCCCAACTCCGAGAAGATGCCCATGGCCGCGGGCAGCGCACCCAGAAGCCCCACCTTCTCCAACCTGTCCGCGGCATTCTGCCGGGAGATATGACCCTCTGCCGTGCGCAGAAGGCGGTAAACCCTGGCCAGGCCCGTCCGGTCTGGGTACTCCCTCTGCAGGTGCGCCTGGAGGCTGCGCACATCCCGGGGACCGTACACCGCCACGATCTCGCCCCCCTCTGCCACTAAGGCAGACCAAAGCCTGTGGGTTTCCTGGGTGAGCGGCGGCTCCCAAAACCACACCGAGGGCCAGCGCCCACCGGGGAGATCCAGCCCCGTGGAAACCAACCAGCTGAAGGAAGAGCGCTCCAGTTCAGCCCGGTCCGCCGGGGACAGCCACTCATGCTCAAAGCCGATAAACCCCCCGCCCCCGGGAACTCCGATGCGCAGCTGCCGGCAGACCTCCAAAGTGGAGACGGCCCGGTTAAGGAGAATCAAGGTAGGTTCGGCACCGGTGCGCCTCTGCCGCAGGGCCTTTAGCTTATCGTGGGTGCCCCGCAGATCCACCAAGCGGTGGGGGGCGATGGGGCCTGCGGCCCTGCCTGCCGCCTGCAGGGCGGCGCTTTGGTAAAGGGAGGGGCCGAGCCGCCAGGGATAATTCTCCACCAGCCAGCGGCGCACGTAGCTGTCGGCGCTGGGGGCTTCCTGCCAGGCCCGCACCTGCAGCTGCACGCTTCTGGTTCCCTGCCATGCGTTGATGGTGGGTACGAAGGCCAGGGCTATCCCTTCAGCCCGCCTTTCCAGCTCCCCCGCATCCTCCCCAAAGCCAAAGGCGATGGCCGGCACCTCGTTGGCTGTGGCATCATGCACCCACAGCTTCAAATGCTGGTTTTCCGCACCTACCCGCTGGGTGCGCAGCACAGCCACCTCCGTCTGGAGCAGCGGGCCGGGGTTCCCCAGTCCATGGGGCTCCAGCATGCTGAGCTGGTTGACCAGTTCCTCTGTGACTTCGCCCAACTGGGTGCGACCGTCAATGTACAGTTTGGGGAGGTAGTCTTCTGGGCTAAGCCTGGCTGCACAGATCTCTTCAAACAGTCCCTGGAACTCCCTGAGGTTCTCCCGGGGCAGAGTGAGACCCGCCGCCATGGCGTGACCGCCGAACTTGGTGAGCAGGTGGGCACAATCGCTGAGGGCGGCGAAAAGGTGCAGTCCAGCAATGCTGCGGGCCGAGGCCACCCCTTCTCCGTTCACCAGGCTGATGACCACCGTTGGCCTGTAGTACAGCTCCACCAGGCGGGATGCTACGATACCCACCACTCCCTGGTGCCAGTTTTCCCCCCACACCACCACGGCGGGGCGCCGCTGCAAACCGTATTTTTCCACAACCTCCACTGCTTCTTTGAGGATGGTCAGCTCCACCTGCTGCCGCCGGGCATTTTCCTCGCTCAGCTCCGCGGCCAGCCCTTGGGCTTCCTGCTCATCTTCGGTGAGGAGCAGGCGCACACCCCGGGTGGGGTCGCCCAGGCGTCCCCCGGCATTCAAGCGTGGACCCAGGCGAAAGCCCAGATCGTAGGCTGTGGGCTTGCTCACCTGCGCTGCTTCCATCAGCGCCCGTAGTCCCAGGTTGGCTGTGCCCTCCATGCGCTCCAGGCCGCGCTTGACGATGGTGCGGTTTTCGCCCTGCAGGGGCACGAGATCCGCCACGGTGCCCAGGGCGGCCAGATCCAGGTATTCCTCCCAAGCCGCAAGGCCCAGCCCCTGCACCAGCTTCAGGGCCACACCCACCCCGGCCAAGTCCTTGAAGGGATAGGCACAGCCTTCCCTTTTGGGGTTGAGCACAGCCACCGCGGGGGGCAGCCCAGGGCCAGGCTCATGGTGATCGGTGACGATCACATCCAGCCCCCGCCCCTGCGCCTCCTGGACTTCCCGGTGGGAGACGATCCCACAGTCCACGGAGATGAGCAGATCTGCTTCCCGGCTCAGGGCCGCCACCGCCTGGGAGTTGAGTCCATAGCCTTCTTCAAGGCGATCCGGCAGGTAGTAAGTGATGCTCTCTGGAGCGTGAGCCAACCGGCGCAGGGCCCGCACCAAAAGGGCTGTCGCAGTCTGCCCGTCCGCGTCGTAATCGCCGTAGACAACGATGCGTTCACCCTCGGTTAAGGCCCGGCGGATGCGCTCCACCGCCTCGGCCATTCCTGACATTAAAAAAGGATCCGGAAGCTCAGCCAGATCACACTGCAAAAACTGCCGCCCAGCTTCCACCGTGGTGATCCCGCGATTAATCAGGATTTGGGCCACCAGCGGCGAAATATTCAACCCGCCAGCCAGCTCTTGAGCAAGCTGGTGCTTCTGCGTGTGTAAAATCCACTTTCTCTTGTCCATAGGCAGTCCTCCACTGCCAGTAACTTCTACAGGGCCAGGGCAACTCCTGCCCCCGGCCCGGTTCCACCCCCCTTGACCGTCTTTTAGCATAATAGTATCATTAATAGAAAACGAATGGCGGTGGAACGGTGGACATAGTTGATCGGATCATCATCAGCGAAGAAGAAATCCAAAACCGGGTCAGGGAGCTGGGGGCAGCCATATCCAGGGATTACGCGGGCAAAACCATTACTCTTTTGTGCATCCTCAAGGGCGGGCTGATGTTCCTCTGCGATCTGGCCAAACACATCACCCAGCCCGTGACCTACGACTTCATGTCCGTCTCCAGCTACGGAGATGCCACCGAGACCTCGGGTGTGGTGCGGATCACCAAAGACCTGGAGGAGAGCATTGAGGGCAAGCACGTGCTCATTGTGGAGGACATCATTGATACGGGCCTAACCCTGAGCTACCTTCTGAAAAACCTGCACAGCAGGAATCCAGCCTCCCTGCGCATCTGCACTCTGCTCGACAAGCCTGCCAACCGCCGCGTGGAAATACCCATCGATTACGTGGGGTTCGAAGTGCCCAATGAGTTCTTGGTTGGCTATGGACTGGACTTCAAGCAGCTCTACAGAAACATCCCCTTCATCTTCGTCCCCAAAAGGGAACTTATCGCGGACTAATAGCAGAAACTGGCGCCAGCTTGTATGTAGCGGCGCCAGTTTTGCTTTTCTTGGCCACAGCACTGCTAAAGCAGCACTACCTCGTTGATCTTCAGTTTGAACTGGCAGCCCAAATAGGCGGCGGCCCGGCGGCACATGAGCATGCGGTCGAGGAAGATCTCAAAATAGTCCATGATGGGCGTGTATTCCGTTTCGATGGTAATGCACAAAGTAATCAGCCTCTGCTCCGCATCCACCTCCAGGAAGGATCTGTTCACCGCGTAGTTCACCCGGTCATGGAAATCGAAGGTGGAGATCTCGGGATTGCGCACCCTGGTGCGGTGCACATCTGATTTGTCCGCCAAAATCAACGCCGCGGCCACCGCATTCACCGGCTCGCCCACTTCCTCTTCATGGTTGCCCACGGCACTGAGGACCAGGGCAATTTCCTTCGGAGGCATACCCAGCTCCCGCAGGACCGGCTCCACCAAGAGAGCCCCTGCAGCGCCGTGGTTCACCCGCCCCACACAGTTGCCCACATCGTGGACATAGCCTGCAATGGCCGCCAGTTCCGCCTCCCGCTCGCTGCGGCCTAAGCGCAGGAGGATGTTGCGGGCGATGGAAGAGACCAGGGTAATGTGGCGAAAGCCGTGCTCGGTAAAGCCCATGGCGGCTAAATTGGCATCGGCCTGCTCCACATACGCCCTGATGGTTGGATGCCGTTCCAAATCCGCCAGCTTAACTGCCATGTTCCTGTCCCCCCATCCCTAATTCCACCAGATGCCTGTGGACAAAACTCACCAGCTGCTCCGGGGAAAAGCCATCGGTGCGCACAACAAGATCCGCGTGGGCCTTGGCGTGGGCCAACAGCCAGAGCTGCCGCCGGTAGCGGTTCACACCCCAGGTGACCTGTTTCCTGCGCCGCACCGTCTCATAGCTGCATTCTAAGACAATTAAGTAATCTGGATCCAGGCGCTGCCATAGACGCCTGCTCGCTGAGTGTTCCTGGGCAAAGGTGCGGACCTTATAACCCAAAGAACGCAGACCCTGGCCCAGGGTGGTCTTGCCTGAAGCACATACTCCCACGATGAGGATTAGAGGGTCCTGCTGCACCGGCCTCACCTCACAGGGGATAGGTTGCAGAGATGCGCCTGATCCCCAGTTTGTTTTCTGTGCCTGTTACCTTCATCACCGCCACCACCATATCATCCCGGGGTTTTCCCCCATCCAGCTCCAGGGCATAGCGCAGCACCGCCGCGGCCAGTTCCCGGGCGGAGAGGTCTTCGGCCATGAGATGGCACACCCAGTCCAGGGAAAACTGCCTGGGTCCATATCTGCCCGCGTGGGTCACCCCATCGGTAAAGCCCATGAGCACCGTGCCCACAGCCAGCGGTAGGTGGGTGAGGGACGGTTTGAGCAGGCGGCGGACGCCGATGGGCTCCACTGGCGAATCGAGGCTGCGGGCCTGGCCTCCCACTGCAGCCAGCACTGGAGTGTTGGAATTGCGGGAGACCACCAGGCACCCGTGGGCCAGATCCGCGGAGAGCAGCGTGGCTGTGGCGGAAACCTTGCCGTCCCGGAAAGCGTAGAGGTGATCGTTGATCACCCTCATCACCGCCCCATCCCTGGCACCATCTTCAATGAGCCGCGCCGCCTGATTGGCGATCATGTGGCTCATGCGCTTGGCGGCCCGGCCGTGGCCTTGGCCGTCGATGATCACCACAGAGATGCCGCCCCCGGGCCTTTCCACCACCTCCACCGAGTCGCCGCTCACCCCCACAGCGTATTTCCCTACCTTGGCCACATCCACCTGTACTTCCATACCTACCGCCTAATTCCACTCAAAGCCGTTCACGGCCCTGATCCAGTATTCTCGAATATCATCCTTAAACAGCGCGGAGTCCAGGTAATAGGTGAGGTAGACCACATGGCCGCCCCTTTGGAAGATCACGGAGCGGAGCATCACCCGCTTGCCGTTGGCGCCCGTCGCTTCGTAAGCGTAGAAATGGCATCTCAAGTTGTTGGAGGTGGTAATCTCCTGGTTAGCCAGGATAGTGACATCCTTGACCAGGGGCTTAAAGCGGGCCTCCAAGCTGCTGCGGACCGCCTCCACATCCGTCCCCGGTTGGGAGTTTACTTCCATGATGATGGTTCCATCCTGGAAGGTGATCAAAAGGCTGTCCATGCCGAAGATGGAGCGCTCGATGTAGTTCTGGCCTGTGGCGGGCACGATGACGCTGAAGGCGGGACTATCCACCACATACCACCAATAGCTGGGATGATCGTGCAGGTAGAAGGTGCCGGCCTGAACCACCTGCACCGAGAGGAAAAAGATGAGAATGAGTGCACCAAAAGTCAACGTCTTGCGCACGGCGATCCCCTTTCTAGCAGTATTGAGAAGAAAACCACCTCAGGGGTGGTTCTCCTTACTTGAGTACGTGACTTATCCCACTGCGGGAAAGCTTAATCTCCACTTTATCAGCCACTTTTAAAGTTACGTAGTCTTCCTTAAGCGCTGTGAGCTCGCCATGGATCCCACCAATGGTCACAACCTTGTCTCCCTTTTTCAGAGAATCAAGCATGGCCTTGCGCTCTTTTTGCTGCTTCTGCTGGGGGCGCCAGATCATGAAATAAAACATCACGCCCAGCAGCACCAGGGGCAGCAGCAAACCCACCAAGCCTCCTTGCGCTGGAGGAACGTCGGTCTGCAGAAACATGCGGTTCACCTCCCACTAAAGCAAAGTACCTCACTAGATTTCTACTTCCACTGCCAGGTTCCTCTATTTTTCTCCCCCAAAGCCGCTGAGGAATTCCCTGGCAAACTCGGGGAGGCTGTCCTCCGCGATGGCGGCCCGGATCTCCTGCATCAGGCGGGTGAGGAAATGGAGGTTGTGGATGGTGGTGAGCCTGATACCCAAAACCTCATTGGCCTTGATCAGGTGGCGGATATAAGCCCGGGAGAAGTTCCGGCAGGTATAACACTGGCAGCCTTCCTCAATGGGCGTAAAATCCCTGGCGTAGGGCAGATTGCGGATGGGCAGATTACCCCGGCGGGTGATCACCATCCCGTGCCGGGCCAGGCGGGTCGGCCAGACGCAGTCAAACATATCCACGCCCCTGAGCACCCCCTCCACCAGGCAGTCCGGGGAACCGACCCCCATCAGGTAGCGGGGCTTTTCCCGGGGCAGGATGGGAACCAGATCATCCAGGACCTCGTACATAAGCTCCTTGGGCTCGCCAACGCTCAGGCCACCGATACCGTAACCTGGAAAGTCCAGTTCCAGAAGCTCCAGCGCGCTTTCCCTGCGCAGATCCTTGTAGGTGCCGCCCTGGATGATGCCGAAGAGGGCCTGATCCTTTCTGGTGTGGGCCGCTTGACAGCGCTTGGCCCACCTGGTGGTGAGATCCTTGGATTCCCGTACATAGCTGCGATCCGCGGGGTAGGGCGCGCATTCATCAAAGGCCATGATGATATCGGCTCCCAGTTCCATCTGGATTTCCATGGATTTTTCCGGGCTGATGAAATGCTTGGAGCCATCCAGGTGGCTGCGGAACTCCACCCCTTCCTCGGAAATGGTGCGCAGCGGGCTCAAACTGAACACCTGAAAACCACCGCTGTCGGTGAGGATGGGGCGCCGCCAGCCCATGAACTCGTGCAGCCCCCCAGCCTGGGCCACCACATCGCTGCCTGGGCGCAGGTAGAGATGATAGGTATTGCTGAGGATGATCTCCACATCCAGTTCTTCCAGCTCATGGGGGGTCATGGTCTTCACCGTGGCCTGGGTACCCACGGGCATAAAGACCGGCGTTTCCACCACGCCGTGGGGCGTTTCCAGACGCCCAAGGCGCGCCCTGCTCCCCTTACATTCATGCGTTACTGTAAAGCGTACTGCCACAAAATTACTCCCTTCACAAAAGCAGCATGCTGTCCCCAAAACTAAAAAAGCGGTAGCGCTGGGCAATGGCATGGTTATAGGCACGGAAAATAGTTTCCCGGTCTGCGAAGGCGCAGACCAGCATGAGCAGGGTGGATTTGGGCAGATGGAAATTGGTAATCAGGGCATCTACCACCTTAAACCGATATCCGGGGTAGATAAAGATATCAGTCCAACCGGAACCAGCGTGCACCTTGCCCCCTTCATCGGCCAGGGTTTCCAGCACCCGTACGGAAGTTGTGCCCACGGCAATCACCCGGCCGCCCGCCCGCCTGCGGTCGTTGATCACGGCGACGCTCTGCGCGCTCAGTTCAAAGAACTCCTCGTGCATCACGTGCTCCTCAATCTGCGCCGCCTGCACAGGCCGGAAGGTCCCCAGCCCCACATGGAGCGTGAGGGGCACCACCGCCACACCCAGCTGCTCAACTTGCGCCAGCAGCTCAGGGGTGAAATGCAGACCAGCGGTGGGAGCCGCCACCGAACCGGAATGCTTGGCATAGACCGTCTGATACCGCTCGGGGTCGGCCAGTTTCTCGTGGATGTAGGGGGGCAGCGGGGTTTCCCCCAGCTCCTCCAGGATCGAGTCAAAATCCCCTGCATACTTGAACTGGACCAGACGCCCCCCACTGGGGGTGTTCTCCAAAACCTCACAGCTTAAGCTGGGCGAGAACTCGATTTCCGCGCCCACGCGGGCCTTTTTCCCGGGCCTAACCAAAACTTCCCATCTGCCTTCGCCGTAGGGGCGCAAAAGCAGGATTTCCACCGGCCCGGACCGCCGTTTGTTCTTCCCCCAAAGCCTGGCGGGGAGAACCCTGGAGTCGTTGATTACCAGCACATCCCAGGGACGCAGATAGTCCACAAGATCAGCAAACTGCCTATCGACAAGCTCTCCGGTATCTCTGTGCACCACCAAAAGCCGGGAGGCATCCCGTACCTCCAAGGGCTTTTGGGCAATGAGTTCCGGAGGCAGGTTAAAGTCAAAATCCTCTACTCTCATCGGTTAGTCTAGTATTCTCCTTTGACTGCTGCAATGGGAAAGCTCACGTTGTAGATGCTGCTGGGCAGCGTCTCCGCGGCCTGCCTGGTCCACCTGGTGGGGGTCAGGGCCGGCTTGAGGGGCTCCATCACCCGTTGAGCCACGGTGGCCTCCGCGAGCTGGCTTACCGTTTCTTCCACTTCCGGCGGGTCGGTCATGGTCAATCTGGTCTCGATGCGCAGAGGCACAACAGGCGCATTAGGCCTCTGGATGGCCAGATACCTGCCGGGCGCGATGCCCGCCAGTTTGGCTTCGGTCTGGAAGGAACGGGGCACTTCCCAAATGCGCACCTGAGCCAGCTGCGCTCCCCGCAGGGCAGCCAGTACCTCCCGCTCCAGCTCTGTGTACATCCCTTCACCCTTTTCGGTGATGGCTGCGGCGCTGCCCTCCAGGGCGGCCACGGTCACAACCGCTTCCCGGCCGCCGGTCCTGGCGGCAATGGTCTTAAGCGCGGCGGTTAAGTCAGCTCCCACCACATCCAGATCCATCACCAAGTCCCTGCCGCTGCGGTTCAGCCCTTCCACACCCACAACTTTGCGGTCGGCGCTGACCAGCAGCTCAACACTGGAATCCACATCAAGAGTGATGGTGAAGGCGGGCACAGCCGGCTGCGGCGGCACGAGGCGTTCGCTGATCATGGGCCAGCTGCCCACCAAGGCCAGAAACAACACCGCGGCGGCCGCCAGCTGCCAGACGCTGAGACGTTCTCTGCGGGGAGTATAGCGGATTTCCTGCCCCACTTGAACATGCTTGCGCAAAGGGACCTTGAGAAACTCTCCGCTGGGAGTCATGATAATCACTTTATTTTTCGGAGCGATCTCCACAACAATCCCTCTATGTCTCACCTTCGGTCCACCTCCTTTTCACTCCGGTCGATTCAGATATTCCTGCAGATGGTAGAAGTCGCCAATCAGAATCAAGGCCAGGGTAATTATGTACTTCCTCTGCCTCTCCAGGGTTTTGCGGCTCACCTTGACCCGGGCCTCCAGCTCCTTGAGGGGCAGGGATTTCTTCCGGGTCAAATAGGCCAAAAGCTCTGGATCGCTGATCAGCGTCCTGGCCACCTGGAGGGCCCGTTCCCGGGCGTCTTGATGCTTCGGCGATATTTTAACCAATTCCGAAAAGCGAATGCCGTAGTGGCTGAGCAGCTGGTCTAGGCGGAAGATCTCCTCCCGCCGCTGTTCCGTTTCTTCCTGGATCTGCAGTACGGTGTGGGCTTCTTTGGATTCGATCTTCTGCAGGATGCCATCTTCGTTGTCGTCGCTTTCAAAGGCGGAGATGGGGATCTCCTCGGACTTCTTACTCTGCCGCCGGAAGTAATCAACCATGCGCCGTTTGACCACTATCTCTGCAAAGCTGAGAAAGGACGCTCCCCCGGTGCTGTCGAAGGAATCAATGGCCTCGTTAAAGGCGATCATGGCTATGGATGCCTCATCATCGCGGCCCAGCACCAGGTACTTGCGGCAGCAGTTGGAAGCCACCCGGAGGTAAAACGGGCGGTAATCTTGCAGAATCTGCTCGCGGGCGTACATATCGCCTGCCTGGGCCCTGGCGACCAATTCTGTCAGTTGGCTTCGTTCATCTGGTTTGTGGGCGTGCGTCGTGGTCATGGCTGTACCTCCCTTGACAATTTTCGCTAACGGGCAACTAGGTATGAGGGTTCTACTCGTAACCCAACTCCCGCAGGGCCCCCGGCTTGTTGCGCCAGTCTTTTTTCACCTTCACCCAAAGCTCCAGGTGGACCTGGGTGCCCAGGAGGCGTTCCATCTGCAGCCTGGCGCTTGTGCCCACTTCTTTCAGCATTCTGCCGCCGCGACCGATCACGATGCCCTTCTGGCTTTCCCGCTCCACATAGATGGTTGCCCGAATCCTCATCAGGTTTTTCTCCGGATCCTCTTTGATCTCCTCCACATCCACCGCTATGGAGTGGGGAACCTCCTGCTCGGTGCGGAGAAAGAGCTCTTCCCGGATGAATTCCGCCACAATGAAGCGCTCCGGCTGATCCGAGAGCCAGTCATCTGGATAGTATTTAGGCCCTTCCGCCAGCCGTTCGACGATGAGCTCAATCAGCTCACCCAGGTTGGTGCCCTGCAGTGCGGACACCGCTAGGGCCGCGGCAAAGTCCCGCTTCTGCCCCGCCACGCGCAGAAAGGCCTCCTGCTCTCCAGGGGAGACCTGATCAGCTTTGTTGGCAACCAAGATGATGGGTTGTCTCACCGCGGCTAGTTCGCCTAGGATATGGTCGTCCGCTGCCGTCCAGCGCCCCGCTTCCACCAGCCAGAGAACCAAATCCACGTCTTCCAGGGCCTGAAAGGCGCTTTTCACCATGTACTCCCCCAGCTTGTGCAGGGGTTTGTGCAGTCCAGGAGTGTCCAAAAAGACAATCTGGGCATGCTCCAGGGTCAAAACGCCCCTGATGGTGTTGCGGGTGGTCTGCGGTTTGTCCGAGACAATGGCCACCTTCTGCCCCAAAAGCGCGTTCATGAGGGTGGATTTGCCCACGTTCGGGCGGCCCACCACGGCCACGAAGCCAGACTTGAAACGTTCAGTCATGGCTGCCCCCCGACTCCAAATCCTTTGAAGTGAACGAGGCCGGCAGCAGCTCCGCCAGGCTTGTCTTCAGCACATCGCCCCGGAGATTACCCAGATAGATGGGCATCTGAGGGTCAAAGAACTCCGCCATCACCTGCCGGCACACCCCGCAGGGGGTAACGGGTTCCTCCGTATCGGCCACCACCGCCAGGGCCTTGAACTCCCTAACCCCTTCCGAGACAGCCTTAAAGATGGCGGTGCGCTCCGCACAGTTCGTGGGGCTGAAGGCGGCGTTTTCGATATTGCAGCCAAGATAGATGCGCCCCTGGGCATCCAGGAGGGCCGCCCCCACCTTGAACTGCGAATAGGGTACATACGCCCGTTCCCGTGCCTGAACAGCCAGTTCCATCAGTTCCTTGTCCGTCATTGTGCACACCTCTCCTTAGTAGAATAGACGCAAAAAGATCAAGGCCAGGCCGCTCCCTAAAAGGGCACCGGCGGTAACTTCCCAAAGGTTGTGCATCTTGCCTTCGAGCCTGCTCTGGCCCACCAAGAGGGCCAGGGCAAAACCGGCCACAACCGGCAGACCTCTGCTCACTTCCCCGATGATCACCGCCAGGGCGAAAGCCACCGCGGTGTGCAGAGAAGGCCGGCCCCTCCGGCGCGCACTGGCCTGCCAGCCCAAAACGGTGAAGATCACCGCGCCTAGGATCAGGACCACCAGGTACTCCAGGGGAAGCTGACTCCGCCAGAGCAGCTCGTCCAAGCGCAGCAGGTAGTCGATGAACACCAGATAACCCACGGCAGCCGCGGTGCAGGCCGCCACCAGCACGGCTCCGGCGGCGATGTTTTTGATGGTGCCCGCGAGGGGGTGGTAATCCGGGGTAATCAGGTCCACCACTTCTTCCACGACCGTGTTGAACAGCTCGGCCACCAGCACCAGTCCGATGGTGAGCATCAGCCCCACCAGCTCTAGGCGGCCAACTCCCAGGGCCGCAGCGAAGATCACCACCAAAAGGCCCAAGAGCAGGTGGATGCGCATGTTCCGCTCCGAACGCACCACATGGACAATGCCCCGGAGCGCGTCGCTGAAGCTCATGAAGATGCTCCGCCTTTTCACGCCTAATCTCTCCCCAAGCCCAGCTCCCTCAAGACCCTCTCTTCCCAAGCCCGCATTTCCCGCTGCTCCTCGTCGGTTTGGTGGTCGTGGCCCAAAAGGTGAAAAAACCCGTGAATGGCCAAGAAAGCCACTTCGCGGGCCAGAGAATGACCGTACTCTTCCGCCTGGGCCCTGGCCCGTTCCAGGGAGATGACAATATCGCCCAGCATACGGGGGAGGCCCTCCAAGAACACAAAGTCCTCATCCCCCTCCTGGGGAAAGGACAGCACATCGGTGGGGGCAAAAATGCCCCGGTAATGGCCGTTGAGGGAGGCGATGGTGTCGTCGTCCACAAAGGAAACGCTCACTTCCACCGGTTCCGCCAGGCCCTTAAGGCGCGCCGCCAGGGCGAATCCCCCTTTGATCAGTTCTTCAAAGGAAGTGGTATCTTGCTGGGGCAGTTCGTTATTGAAGAGGACTTCCATTTTTGCCCTTCTTCCCCTCTATCTCTTCTTTAGTGATCTTCTCCGGATACTCCACACGGGTATGGAACATGCCCATGATGACCTTCACAAAGGCGTTGGCGATCCTGTCCATGTCCTGGAACGTAAGGTCACTTTCGTCCAGCTGCCCTGAGTTCAAGCGATCCTTAATAATCTTGCGCACCAACCCTTCAATCTTCCCCGGGGTAGGTTTGGTAAGGGAACGCACCGCCGCCTCCACCGCATCGGCTAGAGACACGATGGCCACTTCCTTACCCTGGGGTTTGGGACCGGGATAGCGGAAGTCCTTTTCTTCCACCGAACTGTCCTCGCTGGCCTCGGTGGCCCGGTGATAGAAGAAGCGCACCAGATCCGTACCGTGGTGCTGGGCGATGAACTGGGTGACCACATCGGGCAGCTTGTACTCGCTGGCCAGCTCCAAACCGTCCTTGACGTGGGAGGTGACAATTAGGGTGGACAGTGAAGGCGCCATCTTGTCGTGGGGATTGTCTTTGCCCACCTGGTTTTCCACGAAGAAATAGGGGCGCTTCAGTTTACCGATATCGTGGTAGTGGGAGCCGACCCGGGCCAGCAGACCATCGGCGCCCACCGCCTCCGCCGCCGCCTCGGCCAGATTACCCACGAGGATGCTGTGATGGTAAGTGCCGGGCGCCTCCAGCATCAACCTGCGCAGCAGGGGATGGTTGGGATTGGACAGCTCCAAAAGCCGAATGGGCGAAGTGATCTTAAAGGCGCTCTCCAGGTAGGGCAAGACTCCGATGGCCACAATGGAAGCCAGCACACCGCTGAGCAGGCCCAGGTAGCTGTGGATCAGAAGTCCACTGTCCTTGCCCACCAGCCCCAGGGCCACCATGAGCAAGACGTTCACACCACCCACGATCGAGCCGGCGCGCATCAGATCGCCCCGCTGGCTCACCTTGGACACGCTCAAAACCGCGGTAAGTCCACCCACAAGGGCCAGGATGCCCACTGCCCAGCTGAAGTCACTAATTACACCCAGCAGAACAGCGGTGACCACCGTGGCCATGGTGGCAACTTTGGGATCCAAAAGCAGCGTGAGCAGCAGGCCCACCAAAGCCGAGGGATTGAGGTACACCGCTTCCGGCCAGGCCAGCATGCTGAAGAGGCGGCCCAGGAGCAGTACCGTCACCACCACAGAGCCCACGAGGCCCATGTGGGCCGGGTTTTCCAATACCTGCAGGCGGTTCTGGCGCAGGTACACCCCCATGAGGGCCACCACGGCCAAAACCAGAAGGGTACGGCCTGCCGCGGCGCCGTAGTCGCGCCCCGTCTTCAAAAGCCCCACATCCCGCATGAGGCTGATGTGCTCAGGCCTCACCACATCACCTTTACGGATGATGATTTCGCCCTGGATGATCTGCACGGGCTGCACCGCCTGTTCAGCCTGGGCTACCGCTTCCTGCACCCTTTCCGTATCCAGCACCAGGTTGGGCCGGATGAGCTGCCTGCCCAGAACCACGGCAGCCTGCTCCAGATCATCCCTCAGACCGCTGCGCTTAACGCTCTCCTCAAAGGCATCCCTGGCATCCCTCAGGCCATCTTCGCTGATCCGCTCCTCCATGGCTGCCAGGACCAACTCGGCGGTGATCTGGGCAAAGCGATCAAACTCCGCCAAAGATAAAGAAACGACCGCTTCCAGATTCCGCTGGGGAATCTCGATCTGCCAATCCCGGATCAAGCGGCGGTCAATCTCTGAAATATTCAGTTGTTCAGGCTGTTCAGCATCTCCCGCATCTTCAGGGGCAATGCCCTGCCGCAGGAGGTTGAGCACCCCGGTGACATCCTCCTCAACCCCCAGGACCACCGCGGGGTTGATCTGGTAGAAACTGGGGTCATCGGCCGCTTCCCGCAGCGCCTGCCGCGCCGCTTCTTCCTTCAGCCGTTCCGTTTCGCCGGAGTTGATGGCGGTGATGGGAGCTACAATGTCCCGCTTGGCAACTTCGCCCACTTCGATCTGGACACCGGCAGGTAAGGCACCGATGAGTAGGATGGCCAGGATGGCCGCGGTGATGAGCCCACCTAAAAGCCACTTGCTGACGGCGGTCGCCTGCACAGCCTGCAGCCAGGCTTGCCCCCACCTGCCTTTGTTCTTCCGTTTCACGATAAGCCTCCTAGGATTGCAATTTGCCTACTTCTTGATCATGGGCTTCATAGGCTTGGATGATGCGCTGCACCAGGGGATGGCGAACCACATCCGTTTCATCCAAGAAGCAGAAGCTGATTCCTTCTACGCCCCTCAAGATCCCCTGCACCTCTATGAGGCCGCTGGTTTTCTCCTTGGGCAGATCCACCTGGGTAATATCTCCGGTGATCACCGCTTTGGAACCAAATCCTAGGCGAGTCAGGAACATCTTCATCTGCTCCGGGGTGCAGTTTTGGGCTTCGTCGAGGATGATGAAGCTGGCATCCAAGGTCCGCCCGCGCATGTAGGCCAGGGGAGCGATTTCAATGATCCCCTTCTCCCGGTACTTGGCAAAGGTTTCATGGCCTAAAATATCAAACAGGGCATCATACAGGGGGCGCAGGTAAGGGTCCACCTTGTCCTGCAGATCCCCAGGCAAAAACCCAAGGTGCTCGCCTGCTTCCACCGCGGGACGCGTCAAAACGAGCCGCTCCACTTCTTTCTTCTTCAGGCTGGCCACCGCTTGGGCCATGGCCAGGTACGTTTTGCCCGTACCTGCCGGGCCGATGCTGAACACGATGTCATGGGTGGCCATGGCGGAAATGTAGCGTCTCTGTCCTGCTGTCTTCGGGCGGATCCTGTGGCCCCGATGGGTTACCACCACAATCCCTGCATTGAGCTCCTGCAGGGGGGCAGACTCGCCGTTATCGCTCATCTTGATGGCGTAGTAGACGTCGTGATTGGTCAGGCTAGAGCCAAGCCCAGCCATGTTCTGGAGGGCGTTTTTGGCTTTGGCCACGGCTTCCTCGGGTCCACTGATGATCAGATCAAGCCCCCGGGCCACGATCTTCACACCGAAGGCCTCTTCCAAAAGCCTCAGGTGTTCGTCGCGCTTGCCGCTCAGAGCTTGAGCCTGATCATTATCTTCAAGGCGCAATATCTGACTCAATACATCAACCATCCTTTGTGTGTCTCTGTATGCACTTATTATAAGCAAAATGGCGCAAAAGTGCAAACTATTGCCCCGAAAAATGGCCGATGTCCTCCAGCACTTCTACCTGGAGGGTAACCCTGATCCCCTCCCCGTCCGTGACGTATTCCACCGCCTTGGTCTCCGCGACCACACTCTCCCTGTCTACGCCCTGGCGGATCAGGCTCTCCCAGGCCAGTTCATAGGCTGCTTTTTCCGCTTCCCACCGGGCAACGGGGACCAAAACCCACTCCACCTCCTCATAGTCCAGGCGTGACCAGCTCACAGGCGCCATGGCCCGGCCCAGGTAGAGCTGCCAGTTTCTGGTGGTGATCAGGTGATTTTCCCGGGGGTAGGAACGGCCCAGGGGAATGCTCAAGGGCCCCACGGTGAGGATATACTGCCTATGGCGCACTCCAGTCTTTTCTGGCTGCCAGCGCACCAAACTGGCCTCACCCACCGCCTGGTACCACACCCGGGCTTTCACGATCCCTTGGGCCGCCCCAAACTGCCTGCGCCCCTGTGGATCGTAGTACATACCGGAGATGAGCAGCTCATCCCGGCGGACAGTATCCCCTTCCCGCACCTGGGCGGTGCCCCGCAGGACCAAAAGTTCTGTCACTAAACCGTCTCGCTTGGCGTAGATATGGCCTGCCCCCTGGGCCGCAAGTTCCGGCGCCTCCCGCTCCCGCACATGGATCTCCACCTTGATGCCCTGATTCCTCAGCTGGACCCAGGTGAGCTGGGGCAGATCCTCCAGGAGCTGCTGTTCAATGCGGCGGGCATCCACCGCGCCCCTGGGCACGCCCGCCCGCAGCCCGGTCTTTTCCACCGCGGCTTTGATCACCTCCACCGCCAGGGTCTCATTGCCGAACACCTGGATGAACCAGACAAAACTGGAAAGATAGATCACCGCCAGGGCAGCCAGTCCCAGCCCCAGGGCCAAAAAGGCGCGCCGCCTGAATCTGCGCAGAAGAAAGGGCAAACCGTGGCGATCCAGGATGGACACGCTGACCCGGGGCCCGTTCATCCACTCCCTGATCAGGGGCCGCAGGCGGCGGAAATCCTGGGCTGCCATTCTGGCCAGTACCACATCGGATGTGAGGCGCTCCACCTTGAGCACGGCTACTCCGGCCTGCGCTGCACTGTTCAGCACCCGCTCGATACCGGCACCCCGCAGGCACACGGTTACATACCCCCGCCACCACAACCACAAAAACGGGCTCATCTCAGCACCACCTGGCGGATTCGCCCCCGGATTTTGATTTCCTGGGCTGAAAAGGCAGCAATTTCCAGCTCGGAGCCGCTCACCTCGATGAACCCCTCCACGGAACGGAGTTTGACCATGGCAGTGGTGTACTGCACCAGACCTTTATGGTTGCTGATCTGCACTTCCCCGTCCCCTAGGATGTGGATCTCGGCTTGGTCCAGAACCACATTGGGGGGCACATCCAGTGCCTGGGCGAATCTTCGCTTCAGATTGCGGCTCACAGCTGGCCCCATCATCTTCCTCCTTTCACCTAAAACTATGCAGCAAAAAAAAGGTTAGACCGAAGCGGTCTAACCTCGCTAGTTCTACGATGGAGTCAGCTCTCAGCGGCTGGGCCAGCGGCGCAGGGCCCGGGGCGGCCTGATGATTTCAGACATGATCACGGCCTCAGCCAACCTGGTAAGCCTCCTAGTCTTTCCAAAAGTTTCCACCGGTGCGCCCCAAGGGCTCTCGCTGGCACCCAGCCGTTCCCAGCCGTCCTCCTGTTCATCTTCCCAATAGTCGGCGGCTCCCCCTTCCGCCTCCTCTCCAGGCAGCAGCTGGCTCAAGGCCTCCCGCACTGGTTCCCACGCTTCCACCTCGACCTCAGTCAGCTCAGGCTCCTCCTGGGGCGGTTCATGGGGCAGCTGGGCCGGGCGTACCCTTTCGTGGGCGGTCCGCCTAGCCAGACTGGAGAGGACCAAGGCGATAACCGAGATGAGCAGGCCCAGCAGTTCACGCATGCCGCTCACCTACCGCTCCTTTTTCTCGCCAGAGTCCTCGGGCTCCCGGGGCGGAGCCTGGCCGCTGATGGCCTCCCGCATGCGCGTATCCGCTAAGATGTTCTGCATGGCGTAGTAATCCATCACGCCCAAGTTGCCTGAGCGCAGGGCCTCGGCCAGGGCCTTGGGAACCTCCGCCTCAGCCTCCACGACCTTGGCCCGCATCTCTTGGGTTGCGGCCCGCATCTCCTGCTCCCTGGCTTGAGCAGCGAAGCGGCGCTCAGCGGCCTTGGCCTGGGCGATGTTCTTATCTGCCTCCGCCTGGTCCATCTGCAGGCGGGCACCGATGTTGCGGCCCACATCCACGTCGGCGATGTCGATGGAGAGGATTTCAAAGGCAGTCCCTGCATCAAGGCCCTTGTCCAGCACCAATTTGGAGATGACGTCGGGGTTCTCCAGTACACCGGCATGGCTGGCACTAGAACCGACGGAGGTGACGATGCCCTCGCCCACGCGAGCGATGATGGTGGCCTCGCCCGCACCGCCCACCAGACGGTCGATGTTGGCCCGCACGGTCACCCTGGCCTTCACCTTGAGTTCGATTCCGTCCTTAGCCACGGCAGAGATCAGGGGGGTTTCAATCACCTTGGGATTGACGCTCATCTGCACAGCTTCCAGCACGTTGCGGCCTGCCAGGTCAATGGCGGCGGCCCGCTCGAAACTGATGGGGATGTCGGCCCGCGTCGCGGCGATCAAGGCATCCACCACATTGTCCACGTTGCCGCCGGCCAGGTAGTGGGCCTCCAGTTTATCAATGGTGGTCTCCACCCCACCCTTCTGCGCCTTGATGAAGGGCAGAATAATGCGATGAGGGGGAACGCGGCGCAGACGCATACCCACAAGGCTGATCAGGCTCACCTTTACTCCGGCCGCCACAGCGGAAATCCATAGACCGATGGGCACGAAGCTGAAGAAAAGCGCCAAGAAAATGATGATCAAAAGCGGCAGCAATCCGGCGAGAATCAAACCCATGTCGTTTCCTCCCTTTGCTTGTTAGTCTTCTTTAACTTCCCTAACGACCACCCGGGTTCCTTCCGTCAGCACAACTTCTACCCTGGTATGCGCTTTGACGAAGCCGCCATCGGAAACCACATCATAGCGCTGGCCGTCAATGACGCACGTTCCCGAGGGACGCAGCGGCGTGATGGCCACTCCCTGCTTGCCCACAAGGTGGCTCAGGTCAGCCGGTGCGCGATAGCCCGCCTGGGGCGATTCACTGTGGGAGAGCACCAGCCGCTTCCACAGGCGGGACTGGGACAGCCGCTTCCAAAGCAGGATCACGGCAGCTATAGTAACCACTAGAACGATGCTCAAGTTGATCAGCGCGGTCTGCAGATCACCAAAGGCCAGGATGATGCTGCCGAAAACGCCCAGGATACCCAGGATACCGGCAATACCAAAGCCGGGGATCACGAAGAGCTCCAAAAGGAGGAGCAAAAGGCCCACCAAGAAGAGCAAAATGGCCTCCCAGCCCAGGAGCCCCGCGACGTAGCGGCCGCCGAAGAAGAGGCCCAAACAGATCAGCCCAGCGGTCCCTGGCACTCCCCAACCCGGCGTGGTGATTTCAAAGATCAAACCGAGAAAGCCCAAAGTCAAAAGGAGAGAGCTGATGGTGGAGTTGGTGAGGAAACGGGCGATGTTTTCCGCCCAGTGGGGCTTTAGTTCCACCAACTCGTAAACGTCGTACCCGGAAAGCACCAGGGCCTCATGCACGCTTCCGGCCATGAGGTCCGCCATCCCGTAGTCCAGGGCATCCTGGGCGGACAGGGTTAAGATCTTCCCCGCCTCAGACAGACCCTCCACCACCACACTGGCATCCACCATGGCTGCGGCCAGACGCCGATCCCGACCCCAGCGCTCCGCGGCGGCCTCAAACTCCGCTCGCAGAGCAGAGACTGTTTTCTCCTCCATGGGCCTGGGCTCTGCCGCGCCCATGCTGCTGCCAGGTGCCATGGCGATCTTCGGCGCGGCCAGGGCGATGAGGGCACCGGCCGACCACGCCCGCTCGCTCACGTAAGCGATCACGGGCACCTTAGACCGGAAGATCAGATCCTTGATTTCCGTGGCCGCATCCACCCGGCCGCCAAAGGTGTTGATCTCCAGCAGAACCACACCGTCATTGCGTTCCGCGAGGGCCAAACCTCTGGCCACAAAGACAGCTAGGCCCGGTTCGATCTCCCCCTGGATGGGCAGGGAGTAGACAGTGGGAGCCGCGGCAGCCGCGCAGGTGCAGGCCAAGGCTAAACCTATGACCAAGAACGCCGTGAGAAGCTGCGACTTCTGCTTCATGGGCACTACTCCTTTCTGCAAAAAAAGCTCGATATCTTGGGGACATCGAGCTAGAACTGCGTTAACGGTATCTTCTTTTCCGAGCTGCCTCCGACTTCTTTTTCCGCCTTACGCTGGGCTTCTCGTAGTGTTCCCGCTTGCGATACTCGGATAGAACACCTGACAGCCGGATTTGTTTCTTAAAACGGCGCAACGCACTGTCGAGGGACTCGTTTTTGCCTACCTTAACTTCTGCCACTGGTATCCCTCCTTCCGTGCCGAATGCGTCTGCTCTAAACTACAGGATACGCCGTGGGCATAATATCAAGGTAATTATAATCGATTTGGCTGCCAGGGTCAACAATCAACCTGGAGGCCATTTGAGGGAACGACCGCCTAAAAGGTGGAAGTGGAGGTGGTCCACACTCTGCCCACCATCCCGTCCGATGTTCACCACTACCCTGTAGCCATCCCCCAGATCCTGCTGCTCCGCGAGTTCCTTGATGAGCAGCAGCAGCTCACCCATGAGGGCCTGATCCTCCGGCTGCAGCTGTGCCAAGCTGGGAATGTGCTTTTTGGGAATGACGAGGATGTGGGTTGGGGCCTGCGGGTTGATGTCCCGGAAGGCCACAGCCTGGTCCGTCTCCACCAAGAAGTCTGTGGACAGCTCACCCCTGGCGATTTTGCAAAAGAGGCAATCTGCCATGGAACTTACCTCCCCTCGCTTGTTATCCCCTGCACACCGTCCCGGTCTGCCGCCAGCACCCGCACCGGGACAAGCTCGCCCACCAGATCTTCCTGGGGCGCGGGGAAACTCACCCGCACGTAGTTGTCGGTATGGCCGATGGCTAGGCCTCCTTCCTGTTCCTCAACCAGCACTTCAACTACCCTGCCCAGCAGGGAACGGTGGAACTCCTCAGCTAAGGTGTGCCCTAATTCTATTAGACGTCTGCTGCGGCTTTCCTTTACCGCCGCGGGAATTTGTTCAGGAAAACGCGCCGCCCGGGTTCCGGCCCGCCGGGAATAATGGAAAACATGGATGCGGCTGAAGGCCACCTCCTTGGTGAGCTCCAGCGTCTGCTGGAAATCCTCCTCGGTTTCTCCGGGGAAGCCCACCATGATGTCGGTGGTGATTGCCACTTGGGGAACCTGGGCCCGCAGCTTTTCCACAATGGCACGAAACTCACCGCTGGTGTAACCCCGGCGCATGCGCTGCAGCACCCGGTCACTTCCGCTCTGCAGGGGAATGTGCACATGGCGGCAGACCACCGGATGGGAGCTGAAGAGCTCCAAGAGCTCAGATGTCATCTCGTGGGGATCCACCGAACTGATCCGCAGGCGCAGCAGGCCAGGATAAGAGGCGATCTCCCCGGCGATCTGGGCCAGGGTGAGGGGCGGATCCAAATCCGCGCCGTAGAGCCCCAGATGAATCCCCGTGAGCACGATTTCTCTGTACCCCTGCTCCACCAGCAGCCTCACCTGTTCCAGGACGCTGTCCCGGCTGCGGCTGCGGGAACGGCCCCGGGCCAAGGGCACCCGGCAGTAGGTACAGAACTGGTTGCAGCCGTCCTGGATCTTCAGCGCGGCGCGGGTACGACCATCAAAGGGCAAAGCGGGCAGATCCTCAAACTCGGTTACCTGGAAGATGTCTTCCACCAAGGTCTTCTTGCCACCTGCCGCCAAGCGCTCCAGCTCTTCCACGATGCGGTCGCGCCCGTCGGTGCCCACCACCAAGCTCACCCCTTCCAGTTCCGCCACTTCCTGGGGATCGGTCTGGGCCAAACAGCCCATGACCACCACCTGGGCCTGGGGGTTCAAGCGGTGGGCCCGGCGGATCATCTGGCGCGACTTTTTGTCACCCAGATTGGTCACGGTGCAGGTGTTGATCAAATACACATCGGCCTTTTCTTTGAAGTCAACCAAGGTGTAGCCAGCCTGTAGAAACTGGGTAACCACCGCATCTGTATCATATTGATTCACTTTGCAGCCTAGGGTGGCCACAGCGAGCCTCTTCGCTGCTTCGGTCATCCTAAATCTCCCCATCTATAACCTAAAATGCTCAAAAGGACCAAGCCGGCCGTTTCTGTGCGCAAAATGCGCGGGCCCAGGGTACAGACCACGGCCCCCGCGTCCTGAAGCGCGGCGATTTCCTCGGGGGAAAAGCCCCCTTCCGGCCCCACGATGGCTGATACCGCCTTGGGCTCGGCCTCGATCTGGGCCAGACCTTGCTCCCGTTCGGCCTCGTAGGCGGCCAAAACCAGGTGCCCGCGGCTGGCATTTTGGCGGACCCGCTCCACCACCTGGGCAAAGGTGTGCACCGGCGCCACTTGGGGCAAGCGGATGCGCCCGCACTGTTTGGCCGCCTCCCTGGCAATGCGCTCCCAGCGCCGCAGCCGGTTCTCCGCCTGCTTAGGCTCGAGCTGAACCACGGTATAGCGGGAAGTAAAGGGCACAATCTCCGCTGCACCCAGTTCTACGGCCTTTTGGACCACCAGGTCCATCTTTTCTCCCTTAGCTAGTCCCTGAAACAATACTAGATGAAGGGGTGACTCTTGTGAACCCTTTCTGGTTTCTTCCACCCGCCCCTTCACCTCACGGCCCACAACCTCCAGCCTCACCAGGTGCAGGAAGCCCTCGGGATCCACGCACTCAACGAGCTCCCCCGGACCAAGGCGCAGCACTTTGGTGATGTGGTGGGCATCACTGCCGCGAATGGTTATCTCCAGGCCCTGCCGCTGGTCCTGCTCGATGAAAAACCGCACCACCTCAATCACCCCTCTGGAATAGATAGGCAGTCCATTCGCCCTGCTGTTTGCGGCGGAGCAGGCGCAAACCCGCCTGGTTGGCCTGGGCAAGGATCTCCCCATCCCAGTCCGCAACTACCCCGGAGGCGATGAAAAAGCCCCGGGGTGCCAAGATTTTCTGTACCTGGGGGAGCATGGGGGCGATCACATGGGCCACGATATTGGCCAGGATCACCTGGGGCTGGCCCTGAAGATCCTCCAGCGTGCCCTGTTCGATGGGAAACTCGAGCTTGTTCAGGTCCCTGTTTTCCCGGGCCGCCCGCACGGCCACCGGGTCGATGTCCACTGCCTCCACCTGCGCGCCCAGTTTGGCGGCGATAATGGCCAGGATCCCTGAACCGGTGCCGATATCCCATACCGTGCGCCCCTCAAGACTAAGGTGCTGCAGAAACTCGATGCACATGGCCGTGGAAGGATGGGTGCCCGTTCCAAAGGCCATGCCGGGATCCAGGTAGACGACCACCTGCCCGGGCCCGGGCTCCCTTTCCAGGGGCTCCCAGGCCGGCTGGATCAAAACCTGCCCGATGCGCACCGGGCGGTAATACTGTTTCCAAGCTTGAGCCCAGTCCTCTTCCCGGACCTGCCCTTCCACAATGAGCACCGGTCCGGGGTCAAAACCGTAGTCCCGCAAATTCTGCAGCTCCCGCCGGAGTGCCTCCTGCTCTGCTTGGTCCAGTCTGTTGTCTGAGAAATAACAGAGGATGGCTGCCTGCTCTGAAGCTTTCTGCTCTGGGAAATAGTCTCCCCAGCCGCGCCGCTTGGCCTCGTCCACCAGAGCGCTGTCTTCCACGGCGAAGTGCTCTATGCCCCACCTGCTCAAAACAGCGTAGGCACCTTCCAATGCGGTGCGGTTAAGGATGATGCGCAGTTCCTGCCAGTCGGACATGGACCTACCCCTTTCTTCAGCTAAGACAGGGGCTGCCCCCCAGGGGCAGCCCCGTAGACAGCTCAACGCAGGGCATCTTTCATGCGCTCAAAGAAACCCTTGTTTTCATCGGGCGGGTTCTCTCCCCCCGCTTTGGCGAACTCCCGCAGCAGTTGTTTCTGCTTGGCCGTGAGCTTAGTTGGGGTGACCACCCGGATCTCCACCAGCTGATCGCCCCGGCCGGCACCCCGCAGGTGGGGAATGCCCTTGCCCCGCAGCCGCAGAACCCGTCCAGACTGCGTGCCTTCGGGAATGCGCATCTTCACAGGGCCCTCTAAGGTGGGCACCTCGATCTCGTCACCCAGAGCCGCCTGGACAAAGGAGATGGGAACTTCCAGAATCACATTCTGCCCCTGGCGCTTAAACAGCTCGTGGGGCTTGACCCGGATCACCACGAACAGATCGCCGGGCGGCCCTCCCCGCACGCCCGCTTCGCCTTTGCCCGCTAAGCGCAGGCTTTGGCCGTCGTTGATCCCCGGGGGAACCTTCACCTTGACTCTGCTCATCTTGCGCTGGGTACCGCTGCCGTAGCAAACGCTGCAGGGTGTATCAAAAGTCCGACCTTCACCCAAGCAGCGTCCGCAGGTCCGGGTGCTGGTGAAGTGGCCAAAGGGGGTCGCCTGCGTATAGGTCACCTGGCCTGTCCCGCGGCACTCGGGACACGTCACGATAGGGGTGCCCGGTTCGGCTCGATTACCACCGCAGTGTTCGCAGACCTCGGTGCGGGGAATGGTGATTTCCGTTTCGGTGCCGAAGGCCGCTTCCTCAAAGCTGATGGTGAGCTCGTAGCGGAGATCCGCTCCCCTTTGCGGCCTGTGGGACTGGCGGGGGCCAAAACCGCCGAAGAACTCGCTGAAGATATCGCCCAGATCCTCAAAGCCGAAACCGAATCCACCGAAGCCGCCTTGGCCAGCGTCCTCGAAGGCTGCGTGACCGAAGTTGTCGTATTGCGCCCTCTTTTCCGGATCCCCCAGCACGGAGTAGGCTTCGTTAATCTGCTTGAAGCGCTCCTCCGCGCCGGGCTCCTTGTTCACATCGGGATGATACTTCCTAGCCAGCTTGCGGTAGGCTTTTTTGATCTCCTCGTCGGTCGCGCCCCGGGGAACGCCTAAGATGTCGTAATAGTCCTCTTTAGCCAAGCGCTACACCGCCTTTTTAGCACTGACCTTACGTCTCCTCCGTATAGTCAGCGTCCACTACATCGTCGTCCTGCTTGCTCTGGTCCTGTCCCGGAGCACCGCTTTGGGTCCCTTGGGCCTGGGTCTGCTGATAGAGCCGTTGGGAAATGCGGTGCATAACCTCGTCCATGGCCCGCATCTTGGATTTGATCTCCTCCAGATCATCCTTCTCCATGGCGGCCCTCAACTCGTCCATGGCCTTTTCTGCCTGGGACTTCTCCTCTGGGGTTACCTTGTCGCCAAGTTCCTTGAGGGTCCGCTCGGTGGCCCAGAGCGCGTTGTCCGCATTGTTGCGCAGCTCAATGGCTTCCCGCTTCTTGCGGTCTTCTTCCGCATGTTCTTCCGCCTCTTTCACCAACCGGTCGATATCCTCCTTGGTTAGGCTGGTGGAAGAAGTGACGGTAATGGTCTGCTCCCGTCCGGTCCCCTTGTCTTTCGCCGTGACATTCACGATGCCGTTGCGGTCAATGTCGAAGGTGACTTCGATCTGGGGAACGCCGCGGGGAGCTGGGGGAATGCCCGTGAGCTGGAAGCGGCCCAGAGTCACGTTATCCGCCGCCAGGGGCCGCTCACCCTGGAGAACATGGATATCCACCGCCGGCTGATTGTCGCTGGCCGTGGTGAAGACCTTGGTCTCCCGGCAGGGTATGGGCGTGTTGCGCTTGATCAGCGTGGTCATCACGCCGCCCAGAGTCTCGATACCCAAGGACAGGGGAGTAACGTCCACCAAGACCAGGCCCTGGCCCGCCTCAAACTCGCCGGCCAGAACGCCAGCCTGGATCGCGGCGCCTAAAGCCACGCACTCGTCGGGGTTGATGCCTTTGTAAGCCTCTTTGCCCATGAACTTTTCAATGGCTTCCTGCACCGCGGGGATACGGGTGGAACCGCCCACCAGGATGACCCGGTCGATGTCCTGCGGGGTCAAACCGGCATCAGAGAGGGCCTGGCGCAGGGGCCCCATGGTCTTTTCCACCAGATCCGCGGTGAGCTCGTTGAACTTGGCCCGGGTTAAGGTCATGTCCAGATGCACAGGTCCCGCGGGCGTCGCGCTGATAAAGGGCAGGTTGATGCTGGTCTGAACCAGGCCCGACAGCTCAATCTTGGCCTTTTCCGCGGCCTCCTTCAGCCTCTGCATGGCCATTTTGTCTTGGGTTAAGTCGATACCCGTTTCCTTTTTGAACTCCCGGACCATCCAGTCTATGATTCGCTGATCGAAGTCATCTCCACCCAGGCGGTTGTTGCCGCTGGTGGCTTTGACACCAACATAACCTTCATCCAGTTCCAGGATGGACACGTCAAAGGTTCCGCCGCCCAGGTCGAAGACCAAAACGGTCTGCTCATGCTCCTTATCCAACCCGTAGGCCAGGGCGGCAGCCGTGGGCTCGTTGATGATGCGCAGAACTTCCAAACCGGCGATGGTACCGGCATCCTTCGTGGCCTGCCTCTGGGCGTCGGTGAAATAGGCGGGCACGGTAATGACCGCTTTTTCCACCTTCTCACCTAGATAGGCTTCGGCCTCTTCCTTCAGTTTGCGCAGGATCATGGCGGAAATCTCCTGCGGTGTCATGGACTTGCCATCTATGGTCACCCGGTAGTCGGTACCCATGTGGCGCTTGATGGAGGAGATGGTCCGGTCGGGATTGGTGACAGCCTGCCGCTTGGCCACCTGGCCCACCAGACGCTCACCATCTTTTGTAAACGCCACAACGGAAGGCGTTGTCCTGGAACCTTCTGCGTTGGGAATGATGACAGGTTCTCCGCCCTCCATAACTGCCACAACCGAGTTGGTCGTCCCCAAGTCTATACCGATCACTTTTGACATTGCTTCTCTTCCTCCTCACCCTGGCCTACCAGGACCTTAGTGTGTCTAAGTACTTTATCATGCAGCAGATAACCTGTTTGCACCTGGGCAAGCACCGACAGTTCCTCACCGCCTGTGCCTTCCATGGCCACCGCTTCATGCAGGTTGGGATCAAAGGGCTGCCCCACCGCTTCGATGGGCTGGAGCCCGTGATTGGCCAAGGCTTCCTGCAGGCCCCGGAAGACCATCTCCATGCCTTGGAAAAACGGGTCCTCGGCCTGCTCCTCCCGCTTAGCCTGCATGGCCCGTTCGAAATTATCCAAAACCGGCAGCAGATCTTTGATCAGCTCTTCATTAGCTGCCAAGCGGATGCCCTCCAGTTGTCTCTGCATGCGGCGCCTGTAGTTCTCAAAATCGGCCTTCAAGCGCAGCAGCTGCTGAGCAAGGCGTGCCCTTTCTTCCTCCAGCTGTGCCAGCTGCTCCTGGAATTCTTGGGACACGGCCTCAGCCTGTTCTTCCGCTGCTTCCTGCACCCCCGGCTCCACCTCCACTTGTTCCGGGACGGAATCCTGCTCTGCCTGTTCCAACTCCTTGGCATCTTCCCTCATTTCGTCCTTTTCCGTCACCCAGCTACCTCCTCCCTAAGAAAGTGACCCTTGCTGGCAAAGGTCGCTTTCCGCACTATCTGTGATGCCTGGTCAACAGCAAGCTGACGGTTTGTGCCATCAGGTCAACGGCTGCCACCATCTTGGCGTAGTCCATGCGGGTCGGCCCCAAGACCCCCAAGGTCCCCACCACATCATCGCCCACGTAGTAAGTGCACGTCACAATGCTGCAGGTCTGCATGGGCGCGTAAGTGTTTTCCTGCCCAATGATCACCTGCACGCCGCTGGATTTAGCGGCGCCGCTCAGAATATTCAACAGCATATCTTTCTGCTCCAGGGCCTCAAAGAGGGCTGCCGCCCGCTGCACATCCCGGAACTCCGGCTGCGTCAGGATGTTGGATGCACCTGTGGCATAAACCTGCTCTTCCTTTTCTTCCGCCAACCCCTGCAGCACCAGATCCACCAGTACCCTGCCGATTTCCCCGAAATCGCTGATGATCTCCTTGAGCACGGTCATGCCCAGCTGCCTGTAGGTGATCCCCTTCAGTTTCTTGTTCAGCGCCTCGGAAATTTCCGCCACTTCTTCGGGGGAATACTCCTGGGCGGTGCGGATCAGGCGGTTTTTGACGAGCATGGGGTGCAGAACGAGGGTAGCCAAAATGCTTGTGGGCTCCAGCAAAACCAGCTGGACGTGTTTGAACACCAGCTGTTCGCTGCTGGGGGCCACAACCAGCGACACCGATTCGGTGAGCAGCGCAAGCAGCTTGGCCGCCAGGTGCAGGGCCCGCTCGGGGCTGTGCTGGGCATCCAGGAGCTGTTTTTCGATCCTCTCCACCTCTGATTGGGGAAAAGTGTGCGGTTCCATGAGTGCATCCACGTAGAAGCGATAACCCTTATCAGAAGGGATCCGCCCCGCGGAAACATGGGGCTGCTCCAAATACCCTATTTCTTCCAAATCTGCCATTTCGTTGCGAATGGTTGCCGGAGAGACGCCCAAGTCATGTCTGCGCGCAATTGTCCGTGATCCCACGGGCTCGGCGGTCTCAACATAGCTGTCAATGATCGCCCGGAGCACCAACCGTTTGCGTTCATCCAACATGACCCTTTCACCCTCCCCCTTTAGCACTCATTAAGAGAGAGTGCTAACAGATCTCAACCATAAAATATCACTTCGCACCCTGTTTGTCAAGGGGACCGGCTCAGCGCAGAAACGCCGCAGAAACCCGGTTTTCCAGGAATAAGCCCAGCTCTGTAACCCGCAGGCGGCCGTCCTTCTCCTCCGCCAGCCCCTGCTGGAGCAGCTGCTCAACGGCCTCCCCGTAAACCTCCCGCAAGCTGACCTGAAAGCGCCGGCGGAACTCCGCTTCAGAAACACCCTCCAAAAGGCGCATACCCACCATCATGGTTTCATCCATCTCCTGATCCCTGCCAACCTCTTCCCAGGTCAGGTAAGGGGGCTTTCCTTCTGCCCAGGAGCGGATGTATCCTTCCACATCGGGGGCGTTCTGGTAGCGGCAGCCGCCAAGATACCCGGTGGCACCGCTGCCCAGGCCGATGAAGGGCAGGTTATGCCAGTAGAGCAGATTGTGCCGGCACCTGTGGCCGGGCAGGCAGAAGTTTGAGATCTCGTAGTGTTCATAGCCCGCTCCCTGCAGCACCTCCCGGGCCAACTGGTACATATCCGCCTGTTCGTCCTCCCCCGGCAGCTCCACCAGGCCCTGCTCATGCCAGGAAGCCAGCGGCGTCCCCGGTTCCAGGATCAGGGCGTAGCAGGAAAGATGGGTAGGCTCCAGGGCCAGGGCTGCTTCCAGGGTGGCCCGCCAGTGGGCCAGGTCCTGGCCGGGCAGGCCAAACATCAGGTCTAGATTGATCTCCCGGATGCCAGCTGAGCGCAGGCTGCGTACACTGGCCCCGATGTCTTCCGCCCGGTGCAGCCTGCCGATTGCCGTCAGGAGCTCATTTTGAAAGGCCTGGGCCCCCAGACTTACCCGGTTTACCCCGGCCCCGGCCAGGAGCTCAGCTCCCTGGGGAGTAACTGACTGGGGATTGGCCTCAATGGTGACCTCGGGATCGGATGTAAAGGGAAGCTCCGCCAGGAGAAAGGCGATCAGCTGGGCCAGCTTTTCCGGGGGAATCAGGGTGGGCGTGCCCCCGCCAAAGAACAGACTGTCCAGGGGCCCGTTGGCCCAAAGCTTCCTGTAGTAGAGGGCTTCACGGCGCAGAGAAACAAGATAGCTGTCGACAAGGCCGGGAAAATCCGCCTCACCGACAACTATCGAATGGAAGTCGCAGTAATGGCATTTGCGTGCACAAAACGGGATGTGGACATAGACACCCATATAACCACCTAATCTACCTTGAGGATGGCCATGAACGCTTCCTGGGGCACTTCCACATTCCCCAGGCTTTTCATGCGCTTCTTGCCCTCCTTTTGCTTTTCCAGGAGCTTGCGCTTGCGGCTCACATCACCGCCGTAGCACTTGGCCAAAACGTCCTTACGTAGAGCCCGCACCGTCTCCCGGGCGATGATCTTGCTGCCGATGGCCGCTTGAATGGGCACCTCAAACTGCTGGCGGGGGATAACCTCTTTGAGCTTCTCCGCCAGCGCCCGGCCCCTGGCCATGGCCTTATCCCGGTGAACGATGATGGACAGGGCATCCACGGGATTCCCGTTGAGCAGGATGTCCAGTTTGACCACATCGGACTGTCGGTAGCCGATGAACTCGTAATCCAGGGACGCATAGCCCTTGGTGCGGGACTTCAAGCGGTCAAAGAAGTCCATGAGGATCTCCGCCAGGGGCAGGTCATACTCCAGCCGGGCCCGCTCAGGGGTGATGTACTCCATGGTGATGAAGGTGCCCCGCCGCTCCTGGCAGACCTCCATGACCGCGCCGATGAACTCATCGGGCACCAAAACGGTGGCCCGGACAAAGGGCTCCTCAATGTGTTCCACATGGGTCATGGGGGGAAGCGCGGTGGGATTGTCGATCTCCTTGACCGTGCCGTCCTTAAGCACCACCCGGTACACCACGCTGGGCGCGGTGGTGATCAAATTGAGGTCGAATTCCCGCTCCAAGCGCTCCTGCACGATCTCCATGTGCAAAAGACCCAAGAATCCGCAGCGGTAGCCAAAGCCTAAAGCCGCGGAGGATTCCGCCTCGTAGGTGAGGGCCGCATCGTTGAGCTGCAGTTTGTCCAGGGCATCCCGCAGCAGCGTGTATTCTTCGTTCACAACTGGATAGAGCCCGCAGTAAACCATGGGTTTGGCCGGCCGGTAGCCCGGCAGGGGCTCCGCGGCCGGGTTATGGGCAGTGGTGATGGTATCCCCCACCCTGGTGTCCCGCACATCCTTCATGCTGGCCATGATGCAGCCCACTTCCCCAGGGCCTAGGGCCTGCACTGGTCTAAAACCCGGCTGCAAAACGCCCAGTTCCGTCACCTCAAACTGACGCCCGGTGCTCATCATCTGGATGGTGTCGCCCAGCTTGATCGTGCCATCAACCACCCGGGCATAGGCCACCGCACCACGGTATTGATCGTAATGGGAATCGAAGATCATGGCCCGGGTGGGTGCCGCAGCATCGCCCCGGGGGGGCGGAATGCGCTCCACGATGGCCTGCAGCACCTGGTCAATGCCCTGCCCGGTGCGCGCGCTCACCAGCACCGCTTCCTCGGCGGACAGACCCACATCCTCCAGCTCGCGCTTAACCCTCTCCGGGTCGGCATTGGGCAGATCGATCTTGTTGATCACGGGGATGATCTCCAGGTCGTGCTCCAGGGCCAGATAGAGATTGGCCAGAGTCTGGGCCTCCACACCCTGGGAAGCATCCACCACCAAGAGGGCGCCTTCACAGGCAGCCAGGCTGCGGGATACTTCGTAGGAGAAGTCCACGTGGCCCGGAGTATCGATCAGGTTGAGGATATACTCTTCCCCATCTTGAGCCCGGTAGATCAAGCGCACAGCCTTGAGCTTAATGGTGATGCCCCGTTCCCGTTCCAGTTCCATGGAATCCAGGACCTGCTCGGTCATCTCCCGCTTGCTCACGGCCTCAGTGGCCTCCAGGATGCGGTCCGCGAGGGTGGATTTGCCGTGATCGATATGGGCAATTATGCAAAAATTGCGAATGTTCTTCTGGACCATACTCTTACCAATTCCTTCACACCGTAATGACCTGCCGATATTATAACACACGCCCCGCCGATTGCAAAATCAGCCGGCCCATCAAGCTTTAGCCCTGCTGCCCAGCACCCCTTTTGCTGGAAAGCTTTGCTTTGAGCAAGCCCCACAGGAAGCGGACTTCATCCATGCGCAAAAGCGCGGCCAAGATCAGGTAGACAAGTACGCCCACGGCAATGGCACCCAGGGTCTGGGCTGCCTCCGCCGCTTTCCCCGCACTGGGCAGGCGGCTGCCCAACAAAGAAGCTGCCCAGGAAGCGGCAAAGCCCATGCAGGCCGAGGCGGCTGCCGCTTTGACGGTTGTGGTCAAAAGCTCTCCGCTGGCCAAACCGGGAAGCCTTCTGCTGAGGATGGCAAAGGCTAAGGCAGCATTCACCAGAGAACTCAAGGAGAAAGCCAGGGCCAGTCCCCCCGCCCCCAGCGCCGTCCCTCTTAAGAAGACCAAGCTGAGGAGGAGATTGATCGCCACGGTAAACAGGCCGATCTTCACCGGGGTCTTGGTGTCCTGGAGGGAGTAAAAGCCTCTGGTGGTCACCTGCAGAGCTGCCTGGGCAAACAGCCCCGGCACATAAAACAGCAGGGCAAAGGCGGTGGCCGCGGTGTCCGCCGCGCCAAACTCCCCGGCTTCAAAGAGCAAACGGACGATGGGCACCCGCAGCACAGCCATGCCCACCGCGGAGGGAATGGTGATGAAAAACACCGTGCGCAGGCCGAAGGAGAGGGTGCGGGTGAATTCCTGCGCTTCCTCCCGGGCCGCCAGGACCGCTAAGGTGGGAAAGACCGCCGTGGAGATGCCCATGGCGAAAATGCCCAGGGGAAAATTGATCAGCCTGTTGGCCAGGCGCAGGGCCACAATGGAGCCCTCCTCCAGGGTCGAAGCCAGATTCTGCCCCACGATCACGTTCACCTGGGCGATGGAAAGGCCCAAAATGGCAGGCAGCATCAGCTCCACCATACGCCGGATACCCGGGTGTTTGAAGTCCAGGACGCGCTGGTAGTATCCCTTCCCCCTGCGCCACACTTCCGGCAGCTGGATGGAGAAGTTACCCAAGGCGCCCAACACTGTCCCCACCGCCATGGACATGATGCCCACAATGGGGCCTAAAACGTAGGCGCCGATAATCTGGGCGAGGTTGTAGATGATGGGGCCCAGGGCAGGCTGCAGGAAGATCTTGTAAGAATGCAGCACCCCCATGCACAAACCGGCCAAGGCGGTGAAAAACACCGCCGGGAAGGTTACCCGCATGAGCAGGATGAGCAGCTCCCTGTGCTCTCCGGTGAAACCCACCCCCACCAGGGGCGCCAGGACAGGGGCAAAGATCACCCCCAGGATCATCAGGGCCAGCAGCAGCAAAAAAGTGGCGTTGAGGAAGATGCTCGCCACGTACCAAGCTTCCTTTTCTTGATCTTTAGCCAAATACTGGGTGAAGACCGGAATAAAGGCGGAGCTCAGGGCTCCACCCACCAGCAGTTGGTACATGAGGTCCGGCAGGGCAAAGGCTGCAAAAAAAGCGTCGGTGGCGGCCGTCCTGCCGAAGACCTCCGCTATCGCCCGCTCCCGCACAAATCCCAGAATCCTGCTGACTAAGATGGCGGCCATAACGATGGTAGCTGCCCGTGTAACCTGTGCTCTGTTTTCTGTATCCAAGCTTCCTCGCTCCTCTTTCTAGCAACAAATTGAAAGATTCGCCTTCCACGGGCAAAATCCTGTTAGAGGGCGCGCACCAGCACGCTGGCGAGAAGCTCCGCGGCCAAGAGCGCTTCTTCCAAGGTGTTTTCCACTGAACCCACTTCAAAAATGAGGCTCCCGGGATGCAGATGCTGGTTGTAACGGGCCTCTTTATGCACCTGTACAGGCCGCATCAGCCCCGGGTAGAGGGCATCGCCCAGGGCTTTGATCCGGTAAGCCAGGGCCAGGTTCTCCTGGTAGTTGGGGTGCTGCAGGGGGATGTTCTGGGCCGTGCCCACCACGATGGCGATGCGGGCCACCTCCCGCCCGTTGATCAAGATGGTGGGGCTGGGCACCCCCGCGTCCCGGTGCAGATCAATAACCAGATCGAAATCTTTCTGCCGGCTCAGAACTTCCCGCACGGTCCGCTCTGAGTTGGCATAGGAGCTGTTAATGCTGGGCAGGGTGTGGATCCTGGTCTCGTGGACGACCTTAACTCCCAAGCTGGTCAAGGCGTTGGACAGGTGACGGCCCACCGCCATCACCCCGGTGATGGTGGGGTCGGCCAGGCTGCGGAACTGATGGTGGGCCTGCCCGGGACTGCCCCCTTCCAGGGCTCGTCCCAAATACATTTCCGAAGTATGGGTGTGGTAGATCAAAACCTTCGGTGCGGCCCGGTCAACCAAGCCGCGTTCTGTTTCCCCCGCCGGCTCCAGGCGCGGCCTCACCGGCTCCGGCGCAAAGGAAAGCTCCTGGATAAACACAAAGGGCCTATCCTCCCACACCCGCATGTGCGCCACCACCTGCGGCGAAAAGGGCAGGGCCGCCTCCACCATGTGCAAAGGATCCCTCAAATCGTAATTGGTCAGCCAGTAGAGAAACAAGTGCATGTCCAAGCTGTGGTAATCCGGCTGAGCACCGCCGTAGGCCGGCAGACCCAGGTTCAACAGAGAGCGGGCGAGGGCATGGTCGAAGCCGCTGTCCTGACTGAGCAGATAGTAGCCGCTCAGGGACAGGGAAAGAAAAAACAGCGCCAAGAGCATCAGCGGAATAACCTGGAACTCCTGCCCCAATGCACTGGCCCGGCGGCGGATTCGTTTGTAGAACCGGCGGAGGCGCAGCCGCATGTCACCACCTCTTCTCTTGGAGAATATATTTGTCTGCCTGGGAAAATATGATAAACTCGTAGTAGCCAATTCTCCTCGGGAAGTGATGAAGCAATGCGTGCCGCGAAAACTTTCCTCGTTGTGGTGCTGGTGGTGGGCCTGGCCGCCGGGCTGTGGGCACTGTTCTCCCTGTACAGCGAAGTAAAAGAGCTGCGCAGCATCCGGCAGATGCCAGCAGCTCCAGCCCCTGCCCAACAGGGACAGGAATACGCCACCATCTATCTTGTCAAGGCGGAACCCACCGAATTCCACCTGGTGCCGGTCCAGCGCAAGCTCGGCGGACCCGCCACCCCCCAAGCTGCACTGCAGGCCCTGATCAACGGACCCCTGGCCCACGAAGAGCTGTTCGCCTCGGTGCCAGCCAGCGTGCAGCTGCGGAGCCTGACAATCCAGGACGGCCTGGCCACCGCCGATTTCAGTTCCGAGATCGTTAAAGATTTCAACGGGGGCGCGCTGTTGGAGTCCTACCTGGTGACCGCCATCGTCAATACCCTCACAGAGTTTCCCCAGATCCAGCAGGTCCAGATCTTGGTGGAAGGGGAAGCGGTGGAGTCCATCGGCGGACACATTCTGGTGAGCAAGCCCCTGAGCAGGGGCCGTTAACTCAGGTACTTAAAGACCTCGTCGTAACTGACGCCCTCGTGGAAGGCGATGTTCAAGGCACCGGTAACCACATCGGCCACCTCGTCAATGAGCAGGTCGATCTCTTTCGGTGTGACGATCATGCTGCCGAAGTAAGGATCCAGCACCTGGCTCATGAGCTGCCGCCGATCCACCGAGGGATTGGCTTTGGGGGCCGCGGGTTTCTCTCCGCCCATGATCGCCCGGGGATCGATCTGGAACTCCGTGCGGCCGGAGGTGAGCCTTTCACTGTCCCGGTTGCCCTCCAAGAGGTTGAGGGCATCGGAGATGATGGTTACCGCATGCACCACCGTGGGCACACCCAGGGCGATCACGGGAATGCCCAGGGTCTCCCGGTTGATGGCCAGACGGCGGTTGCCCACGCCGGCTCCCGGGTTGATGCCCGTATCGGAGATCTGAATGGTGCTGCACAGGCGGTCCACGCTGCGGCTGGCCAAGGCATCGATGCAGATCACCGCCTTGGCGCCGATGCGGCTCACCACACCCATAATGATCTCCCCCGTCTCGATCCCGGTCAACCCCAGCACACCTGGGGCCAGGGCCGCCACGGGGCGCAAACCCTGGCGCAGCTCAGGAGGGGACAGCTCCAAGAGGTGGCGGGTAACCATGAGGTTTTCCAGAACTTTGGGTCCTAAGGAATCGGGGGTGGCATTCCAGTTGCCCAGCCCCACCACCAGTGCAGTGTCCTCATCCCCCAGGTTAGACTCTTGGAAGAACCACTGGATCTCTTCGGCCAAGAGCTGCGCGATCCGTTCATGGAGGTCCCGGTTGTGTTCCCGCAGACCGCTGGATTGGATGGTAGAATAGTTCCCGGGAGCTTTGCCCATCATGCGGGCCCCCAGGTCGTTTTCCACCACCATCCTGGTGATGGTAATGCCCGGCTCCTGTTCGGTGTGCACCCGCACGCCGGGCAGCTCAGGCGGCCCCTCCTGTTCGATCACCGCTTGGTGGGATTCTAAGGCCAGATCTGTACGGATGTTGTACTTGTCAAAAAGCAGGTCTTCACTGGTTTCTTTTGGCATGGTCTCTCCTCCCATCAGTGTTAGATTAACCTGAAGGAGAAACCTTATTCAGCCCAGGCTATTGAACAGTCTTCTTTCTAATGGTATAATCATAAAGTAATTGTGCCTGAGGAGGTGAACTGGTATGGCCAACAGCAGATCCGCTGAAAAACGGGTGAGAGTTAACCGGCAAAAGCGTGCCCGCAACATTTCCGCCAAGTCTGCCCTGAAAACAACCATTAAGAAGTTTGAGGCCGCTTTAGCCAATGATCCAAGCAGCGCGCCAGCCCACCTTCGCCTGGCATTCAAGGCTCTGGATCAGGCAGCAGCCAAGGGCATTATCCACAAGAACACAGCATCCCGCAAGAAGTCTCGTTTGAGCAAGAGACTGACCAAACTTGCCTAAAGCAAAAAAAAGCAACGCCCTTCCGCTTGGATGAGGCGTTTTTGCTTTATCAGGCTCAAGTCAGCTTGATGATCAGGTCCGTGAGCACCTCCTCGCCGGAGGCCCCCAGCTTGATTTCGCCATCGGCCTGCACGACAGCATGAAAACCGGCAAACAGCTCATCTAGGCTGAATCTCCTGGCCTGGGCCCGCACCTTTTTCAGGGGGTAAGCGCTGCTTTCGCCCATGGCGGCTGCCGCCCCGTCCAGATTAGAGCTTGTCTTGGCGGCCAGAAGCAAGCGCAGCTGGCGTTCAATCAGGGCCAGGATGCGCAGGGGAGCCTCGCCGGCCGCCAGCAGCTGCTGCAGCATACCCAGCGCCTCCCGGCGCTTTTTTTGCGCGATGAAGTCGGTGAGCTGGAAAACAGCGTGATTGGCGATCTGCTCAGGCCACAGAGAGGTCACCGCCTCCACATCCTGCGCGCTGATTTCTGTCCGCTCGCCCACATAGGCGATGAGCTTGTCCAGCTCATTGTGGATCACCTGCAGATTGGTACCCACCCGCGTGAAGAAGAGCTGCACCGCAACCTGTTCGATCTTCTTTCCCTCTCCGGCGCAGTACTTCGCCACATGATCAGCCAGCTCTTCCCCGCGCAGCGCGCTGCACTCCACCTCCAGGGCGAACTGGCGCAGGATCTTCAGGTACCGCCAGCGCTGATCCAGTTGGTGGTAAAACAGAGCCAAGCTGTTGGCCTGGGGATTCTCCTCCAGCCACTTGGCCAGCTTTTCCATGGTGTCCCCGGGCACGAGATGGGCTTCGCGCAAAACCACCAGCTTCGCCGTGCCCCCCCAGGGTAAGGTAGCCAGTTCTGTAAGCACAGGCTCCAGGTCGAGATCCTTGGACCCGTGGAAGAGGGACCAGTTCCACTGGCCGAAGCTCTCCTGGGCCATCCTGTTTTTCAGGACTGAATAGAGGCGATCCTGCCAGAAGGACTCGGGCCCATGCACCAAAAGAACCCGGGGCAGGGGCTCTGTTTCCAGCTTTTTGAGTAAAGAGGTGTCCACCAGCCATCACTCCCATCAAGTTAATTCACGATGCACTGCGCCTAAACCTTCCCCATACCCCCCACCAGACCTCAAAAGTTACCGGCCCCTCCTCCGTGGTGCGCCAGCTGATCCCCCGCGCCTCCAGCGCCGCGAGTACCTCCCCATGGGGATGCCCAAAGGGATTGGGACCCACGGGAATGACGGCCCAGTTGGGATCCACCGCCTGGTAGAACTCCTCCACCAAGCTGCCGCGGCTGCCGTGGTGGGGGATTTTCAGCCACTGGGCCCGCAGATCCAGATCCGGATCGTGGGCCAGATCCCAGAGCACAGGCGCCTCCAGATCGCCGGTAAAGAGCAGCCGCATCCCCCCATACTCCACCTTGAACAGCAGCGAATTGTTGTTCTGGGCCGCGGGAAGGTTGGGACGCAGTTCCCCCGGGTAGAGCACGGTCAGGGTGATCCCATCCCCCAAGTCCAGCCGATCCCCAGCCCGTACAACCCTGTAGGGAATGTCCTTGGCGGCCAGGAGGTCCAGATAGCGCTCGTAGGTGGGGCTGGTGTGGCTATCGCCGTTGTCCACGACCAAGCCCACCGGAAAGGCTTCCAGCACGGCCAGAAGTCCGCCTAAATGGTCATCGTGGGGATGGGAGAGGATGACGTAGTCCAACCGCTCAACCTGCCGGTGGCGCAGATAGGGCACCACCCGCTGGGCCCCCACATCGCGCCCGCCGGGCTGCCAGGGAGCCCAATCTCCTCCACCGTCGATGAGGATACTGCGGCCGCTGGGGGTGCGCAGGAAAAAGCTGTCCCCCTGCCCCACATTGAGGGCGGTCACTTCCAGGGGACGGCGCACAGCCGGCGGCAGAGACATGAAAAAGCAGAGCACAACAAACATACTCAGAAGCTGGATGTAGGTCTGCCGGGGCTTGGTCACCCGGGGGAGCTGCAGGCGCCAACCGGCGTAGATAAAGAAAAGCCACCAAACCACAACTTCGGGCAGGGTAAGGGTACCGAGCGTCCACTGGCGGGCATAGGGCAGCAGCATGGCCTCCAAGGCCCCCACCACCCCCATCACCCCATTGAGGATGCGTCCCAAGCCGAGAAAGCCTAAACCCAAGGCCGTAAGGAGCCCCACCACCAGGAGAACGGCAGTGCAGGGCAGAAAAAGCAGGGTGGCCACGGGCCCCAGCAGAGCCACCTCCCCGAAGCTTCCCAGCAAAAAGGGGGCCAAAGCCAGCTGGGCAGCGGTGGAAAGGAGCAGGGACTGCACCAGGTAAGCAGGGATCCTCCTTTTCCAGCCCAGCCGCAGGGTGGGTCCCCAAAGCAGAATGCCGCCGGATGCGGCAAAGGACAAAAGAAAGCCCAGGTCAAAGGCGAAAGCGGGCTTGAGCAGGAGCAGAGTCCAGCCGGCGGCGGCCCAGATGTGCAGAGCATCCCGGCGCAGCCCCCTAATGCCGGCATAGCCCCCCAAGGCACTTACCAAAAAGGCCCGCCAGGCCGATGCGCCGGTGCCTGACACGACGATGTACATGAACAGAAAACACTGCAGGATGAGGTACTTCAGCCAGGGACGCCAAGGCAGCCTGCCCATAACCCAGGAAACCCCCAGGGCCAGGTAACCAACGTGCATGCCGGAAATGGCTAAGAGATGGGAAATCCCCAGAAGCCTCCAAGTTTCCCGGCGGTCATCACCTAGCTGATCCCGCTCGCCCAAAACTAAGGCCAAAACCAGCCCGGGATGCCGCACATGGGCGGTCACATTCCGGCGCAGAACGGCGCGCACCCGCTCGAGAAGGCCCACCTTCTCCTGCCTGGAAATGACAAACTCCGGGGGATAGCTTACCCCAAAAACGCCCAGGCGCCTCAGGTAGGAGCGGTAGCAGAACACTCCGGGGTTGGGCGCTTTAGCGGGCTGGGCCACCGTGCCCCTAAAGGTGAGCTCATCACCCACCGCCACCCTTGCCTGCAAAGGCAGATGCACCGCGACCCGGTGGGCGGACGAATGCAGCTGCACCAACACCCGCTGATCAAAACTAAGGGGCTGCACGGCGTAGACCCTGCCGCTAAACTCACCCTCCCGGGGGACAACCCAGGCCTGCTCAGGCAGCATGGCCACCTGTCCAATGAGCAGGGCTGCTGCGCAGAGCGCAGCGCGGAAGAGCCCGTTTCCCGGGCGCCCCCGATAGGCTGCATACAGCCAGGCGCCAGCCAGCAGCAAGAACACGGCCGCCAAAAGCCTGGGGCTGAAAGGGCCCCGGGAACCCACGCGGATCCCCAGGGCCAAAAGGGGAAAGAGCAGCAGAAGACTACTGGGCCTGCGCATCTTCTTCTACGTACAGGCAGATCAGGTCGGCAATCTGGGCCAGGCGCTTTTCTCCAATGCCCGATACCCGTAAAAGGTCCCGTTTTTCCCGGAAAGGTGCCTCTTTCCTCTCGATAATAATCCTCTCCGCCAGCACGGGACCGATGCCCGGAAGGGTCTGCAGTTCCGCCAGGCCCGCGGTGTTGACATGCACCAGCGGACAGTGTCTACCTTCCTGGGCAGGAGCAGCTGCCTCCGCCGCCTGGACAACCTGCGGTTCGAAACTGCTTTGCTTCCAACGCACCCCCTGCTGCAGAAGACTGAGGGCAATTAAGATGAGCAGAACAACCCTTTGCTTCGTGGGCACAAGACTCTCTCCTCTGCCACTCCCCGGGCAGTATTAACTTCCACAAATGTCTTAAATTCCCTCTTTTTTCTGATAACTTTTCCCCAAGGGCCCCTGACTTAAAAACGCCCCGGGGAAGCTGCTGCTTCCCCGGAGCGCTGTGCACCGAAAAGACTCTAGAACCTAAACCCCAGCAGGGCGATGGCCAGCAGCCCCACTGTGATGAGCAGGATGGGCACACCCTGCAGGGCCTTGGGGATGGGCGCCAGTTCCAGGCGCTTCCTAATGGTAGCCATGACCACCAGGACTATCAGATAGCCCAGCCCGGCTCCCAGGGCAAACCAAAGATTCTGCACTCCGGCTGCGCCGCTGCGGCCCATGAGAAGCAGCAGGCCCACCAGGGCGCTGTCCACAGCCCGGCGCTCCAGGGAAGAAACCTGTCCCTGTTTGAGGATGTGCGGTGCAGTAAACCCAGCGACTAAGCCCACCAGGAGGTAGAATCCCAGTTGAGGAGCAGGCGCGACGGGGATAATCGGGCCCAACAGCCAGAGGAGCACGGAACCGAGCAGCATAGCCGTGAGCAGCGTTACTCCCGCTTTAGCTGCCTCTTTCACATTTGTCGTGTGACGAATCAGGGCATAGAGCCCCAGGCCGTGCACCAAAACCAGGTTCCCGCTGACAACGGTCTGCGCCAAGATTTCCAATCCATTAGTCATGGAGTTCCCCTCCCCGCTTGGTAACGAGATTGACTAAAGCCATAAGCAGGCCCAGGATGACCATGCCCCCAGGGACACTGCCCGCCAGGGACAACGGAGCCAATGACCCGGTTACGATCTGCCGACCGAAGATGGAACCCATCCCCAAGAACTCCCTGACCACGCCCAGCACAACCAAGACCAAGGCGAAGCCTAAGCCTTGTCCGCAGGCCCTCAGGAGTTCTTCGCCAAAACCACGCCTTTCTCCGCCCGCCTGGAGCAGCAGTTCATCAACGGCCAGGAGGGGCAGGAAAATCCCCAGGCTGGCCACGAGACCGGGATTCCTCCCCAGCAGCAGGCTGTACACCGCCACAACCAGCAAAATGAGCACGAGCATCCGGACAGCCAGCTTGGCATTTTCCGGCACATGGGGAGCCAACACCCAGTTAACGATGGCTGCTGCCACCAGCAGGATCGCGGCGATTATACCCAGGGCCAAGCCGTTCATGGCGGTAGTGGTCACCGCCACCGCCGGAACCAGCCCGAGAGCCAGCACTAACACCGGATTCTTTGTGAACAGACCTTCCCATAACTGTTTCATCCTATTGGCCCTCCTTTATCCTCAAGGCATCACGCACCGCATCTTCCAGTGCCCGGCTGATGAACGTGGCGCCGCTCACCGCCTCAACCGGCCCCTGCGTCTCGATGATCGCGGGAATCAGGTGTTTGAAGGCCGTATCGGCGATGAAGGGGGTCTCCTCCGACTGCACAACCTCAATGTTTGTGATCTTACCACCTTCAACAGTGACGTCGATCACCAGCTCACCGCCGAAGCCGTCGGCGCTACCCCGGTACGTGCCGTCTTCCACCAAAATGGCGAAGGGCTCAGCCGCTTTCGACGCCTCAGTTACTCCACTTACCGCCTTGTCCACAGCTTCCAGCAAGGCCTTGCTGGTGAAGGTGGCACCGCTCACCGCCTCAACCGGTCCCTGGGCCTCGATGATCGCCGGGATCAGCTCTTTGAAAGCCGTATCGGCAATAAAGGGTGTTTCCTGGGATTCTACAACTTCAATGTCTGTGATCTTACCGCCTTCAACGGTCACATCGATCACCAGTTCACCGCCGAAACCATCGGCGCTGGCCCGATACGTTCCATCGTCCACTGCAATGGTGAAAGCCTCTACTGCTGCCTCTGTTGCGGCACCGTCCACCGCCTGTGCTAAGGCCTGCTCCACAGCGGCCATGATTGCCTTACTGGACACCGTGGCACCGGAGGCGATCTCCACCTGCGGCGAGTTGGCCTGCACAATCCGCTGCGGCACATTCTCGTAGGCGGGGTCAG
>NZ_JBHGXH010000131.1:0-2653 GCF_041936445.1 Candidatus Darwinibacter acetoxidans
GGTAACTCTTTTTAAAACACCTGTCCTGAAATATGCCGACGAGATCATGGACGATGAGAGAGTAGTAGAAGCTCTCGATAAAATCCTCTCCACCCTACGGGGGCTGGACGATCAGTTTGTTGAAAACTTAAAAGCGGACGAGGATTTCAACGAGGCCCTGGATGAACTGCAAGAGCTTTTCCTGGCTCCCCTTTCCGGCATATCTGACCAGTTAACGGAAAATATTTTGAACCAGGACTCTCTGCGCTATCTGGTGGAAATCCTGGTGGCGGAGCTGACCAATTTCGGCGGCTATTCCGAAGAAACGGGGCTCTATGAAGGAGCTTATGCAGAGCTCTTTAACGTGCTCAAGCTGCTCCAGGAGGACCTGGACGCCGTCCAGGCCATGATCGGCGCAGAACTGGGCTCAGCCATCGACCATTACAGCGAGCACGGCCCCTTTGATGAGCCGGGTGAAGGCGGCGGTGGGGGAGGATGTATGGACGCAGATATAGATGCGTCGCAAGTTGAGGACCAGGTGAGCGACTTTCTCAACCACTGGTCAGGGGTGGCCGGCTGGGTCGTAAAAAAGAAAATGGAGCGGGGCGACCTGGAGCCGCTCATGGACAAATACCTTGGCGAGGAGTCGCAGTATTTGGACGCGGTAATGGGGGCGCTTTCCCAGTCAGCCGGCGCCGCCCAGGAGGAGTTGCTCGCGGTGGTAGATGCGGTTTTAAACGATCATACCGCCGGCCTTGAGGATGAACTGATGGCCTTCCTGGATCTTCTTCTTTACGGCGATCCGGCCGACGAAGACGACCGCGGGCTTGTTGGCGAAATAAACAAAGTAGTGAACGCCGTTGCCAGCGAAAAGCTGGCCGAGATGCAGGCCGGGGAGCTGCTTGACCTGGTAGAGGGAAGGGAGGAAGAGGTTTTAGAGGCCTTGATGAAATTGATCGACGCCCTGCCCCTTGATTTGCTCGATCTGGGTTCAGGCGGGCAGGCCGGCGGCGGCAATCTCCTGTCGCTGTTGAACGATATTGTCCTGGAACTGCCCTTTGAAACCATGGCTGACTTGATCAAAGGAAGCGATATTAAAGAGCTGACCCGCGGATTGTTCAAAATTGTGGATAACCTGCCTCTCGGCGGCATAGCTTCTTACCTCAAGGACAACTCTGATGAACTGGGCTACAATATTGCCCATTCCCTGCTTAACGGCATTGCCGATGGCATTGAGTTCCCGGAGCCGGAGGATCCCCGGGTTGTGGCGATCATGGAGGTCTTGAAAAGCGAAGAGCGGCTGCGCCGCTTCTACCTGGACCTGGGAGGCAGGGATCCGGAAAAAATTACCGCCGAAAGCAGCGAGGTTGACATCATCCTGCAGGTTCTCCTGGAGGTGGCCGGGGACCGGGAGAGGGTCGAGCGCTTCCGGGACGAAATTGCCGATCAGTCCAAGCCGGTTGCAGAGAACCTGCACGAATACGGGAAGAAGCTGGGCGATTGGTTCCTGGGAAGCCTGCGCTCTTTCGCTGAGCCCTTCGTGAAGAGGGCCTTCGCCTCCTTCCTTATTTTCACGCCCCGCGGCTACGAGGAGCAGTTTAAAGCCGATCCCGCAACCTGGCTTGATTACGAGCGCTTTTCCGAGAGCGCCGCCGCAGGAGGGATGCTGGCCGGCGAGATGCTTACCCGGAGCATGGCGGCCCGTTTTGTCGATGAAAGCATGTTCCGCTTCCTGGTAGAGCATAAGGCCGTGGAGGATTTTGCCACACCGGAGCGCCTCGGCGTCATCCACCACTTTTTTGCGGAGATGATAGACGCGGAGCAGCTTAAGGCCTTGAAAGCGGCAGACGGGGCTGCGCAGTACTACAATCTCCTTTACGAAAACCTGCATTGCCTGCGGTCAGAGAAGCCGGAGAGCCTGATCAAGCCGGATCCGCTGACTCGCGACTTGAATTCGCTTCTCGCGGGCCTGCTGCCCGGTTCTCCCGGGGAGATCTTCCGCTTCTCCATTAAAAGCCTTTCTCTCACTGCGGAGGATATTGTAGAACAGATTGCCGGACCCGCTGATGCGCAGGTATCCGGGCTGAGAGAAAAAGCAGATAACCTGATACAACCTCTCGCTAATATTCCCGCCGATCTGCTTGATGATGCTGTCATCAGGGAAGCGAAGAATGAGATTCTTGCCGCGGCGCCGGGCTTGCCCCTGGAGCTGGCGGCGAGGATCCTGGAGGATGAGCGGCTGGATCAAGCTTTCTCCACGGCTATAACCACGGTGGCCGGAGAACTTGTCGATAAGACTCTCGACGTGGCCGATGCCATTGTGCAGGATTCCCGCCTGAAGCCCGCCGTTGAGGATGCCATTGTCATGGTTTTAACGGGCAACGATCTGCCGGGTCAACTGGGGAACCTGGTGGGCGACATGCTCGAGGACGAGCTGCTCTTTGAGTTCGTGGATCACCTGCTTGCTGCCTCGCGCATCATCGCTGTAGGTCCTTATACCTGCCCTTCAAGCAGCTCGTACTACCGGCCTCAGTACTTCCTGGGGGGCATGAACCAGGTTCACGGCTTCGAAGATTATCCCGACTTGCCTCCGGATTTTCCCTTTACTAACAGAACCATTCGTGCAACTATTACTAATCTTACCGCCGACTACTACTTCTTCGAAATGGGCTGC
>NZ_JBHGXH010000132.1:0-1615 GCF_041936445.1 Candidatus Darwinibacter acetoxidans
CACGCTCGGCGAACTCCGGCGCCGGACCGCCGACAAGTTCACCCGGCAGATCGTCGCCGGCATCACGAAGGAGCAGGTCGCCGCCTACCGGGCGCAGGTCGCGAAGGGTGGCACCGATATCGTCGAGCGCGTGGTCACGGCCCTCGGCGACGGCCGCGTCTCCATCACCACCCGGCGCACGTTCAAGCCCTGGCTCAGCGACATGGCCTCTCGGGACCAGGAGGAGATCCTCCGCATCATCGGCGAAGGGCAGCGCGGCGGGATGCATCCTCGCCAGATCGCCCGCGAACTCCGGGGCTACTTCGACGGCACGGAGCACAACGCCGTCACCGCAGCCCGGACGGAGGCGCAGAAGATCCGGACCGACGCCCGGGTCGCGACCTACCTGAAGACCGGGGTCCACTATCTCGAGTACATCGCCGTCGGCGACGACTCGACGCGACCGGAACACCTCGCCCGGGACGGCAAGATCTACCCGGTCGATAAGGCCCCCTGGCTCGGCGAACCGAACTGCCGGTGCACCCTCATCGACGCGGACTACAAGGTCGAAGAGGAAGGCGCCGCCGTGGAAGAATCTGACAGCATCACCCTAACACTAGAGGAACTCGAAGTATGACTCGCCCACCGACACTCACCGATCGCCAGATCCAGATCATCCGGGAGAACCTCGACCTGTTCCCGGCCGACATCCTGAAACTTCCCGAGTTCACCGACGCCGATGTCACCCGGCACACGATCCGGAACTACCAGCGCCGCCTCAAGAACGCGACCCTCCCTGACGACGAAGAAGACCTCCTCGTCCGTTTGAAACGATACATGGACCGGTATGGCCTCGAATCCCGGTTCCACGGTCCGCGAGGGGTCACCGGGTTCATTACCCACCTCGAAAAGCAGATCGATTTACGCGCGATTGAGAGGGACAATTCAGAAAACAGCGCCGTATAATGCGTAGAATGCCCAAAAAAGGGCCACAATTTTTTATATAGGGTATGCCTGCCAAGCATATTGTATGACTCGTGGAGATACTCCCCACACGAACGCTTTTGCTAACCTCCACGACGTCACGCTCCAACGCCTCGACGTGTACCACCGGAACAACGGGAGATACGTGTTCTACGACGCGAAGCACTTCGCTCCGACCGTAGACCGTTGGAACACTGTCCCAGTGATCTACGTTGAGACGGGGCCGGGGGAGCCCGCAGAACATCCCCGGTTCGAGGACGTGGTTGCCAGCACTCTTCCCGCGAAGTTCCGCAAGGTCGGCAGCGTATCCGCCGCTCATCTGACGGAGATTGGCGAGAAGGTCCTTAAGGGCGCCATCGTGTTCTCGGATCCGGCCATCGAGGCCAAGGCCAACGCGGGCGAACTCTCGCTCTCGACTGGCCTCGCCTCCCCGGAGGCCCCGGATCCTCGGCTGCCTGGAGCAACCAGGATCGCCGGTCCGGTGACCCCGAACCACATCCTCGTGTTCGATCGCGGAGCGTGCCCGAACTGCTATCCGAACGACAGTGGAGCAATGTTCCACAATCTACAGGAACCAGACATGCCTGACGACGAAACCAAGGGACTGCTCAAGACGATTGCCGACGCGCTCACCCGGCGCGAGCCGGCACCC
>NZ_JBHGXH010000133.1:0-1248 GCF_041936445.1 Candidatus Darwinibacter acetoxidans
AGCGGGCGGAGATTCCCCTTTCATTTGAGCGGGCTGCGGCGATTGACCTGGCCGGCCGCGATGTGCTCGAGGCGGTCCAGATGAGCGTCAACCCCAAGGTGATTGAGACGCCGATAGTGGCGGCGATGGCCAAAAACGGGATTGAAGTGAAGGCCAAAGCCAAGGTGACCGTGCGGGCTAATATTGACCGGCTCGTCGGGGGGGCCGGGGAACCGACGATCATCGCCCGGGTCGGCGAGGGGATTGTTACCACCATCGGTTCGGCGGATAATCACAAATCTGTTTTGGAGAATCCGGATAGGATTTCGGAGACTGTTTTAAACAAGGGTCTTGATGCGGGGACCGCTTTTGAAATTCTCTCCATTGATATTGCCGATGTTGACGTGGGGAAGAATATTGGAGCCGAGCTGCAGACCGACCAGGCCGAAGCCGACAAGCGCATCGCCCAGGCCAAGGCGGAAGAGCGGCGGGCCATGGCCGTGGCTCGCGAGCAGGAGATGCATGCCGCCGTGGCGGAGATGCGCGCCAAGGTGGTGGAGGCGGAAGCGGAGATCCCCCAGGCCATGGCGCAGGCGCTGCGTGAAGGGAAAATCGGGGTCTTGGATTACTACAACCTGAAAAACATTGTGGCCGATACAGAGATGCGCGATGCCATCAGCAAAATGGGCCGCTCAGAGCCGGCGCCGGAAGATAAATAAGCGGCTGACACCGTTGAACATTAGTGGGACACTAGGGACGTTCCTTTCTGTCCCACATATTACACTTAAGGCGATCAAAATGGGACATACAGGTACGTCCCCGTTGTCCCGGTATGATCTAGAAAGGTGTGTGCGATGTGGGCTATATCTTTTACCTGTTTCTGTTGATCGCCATTATCAACCTGGTGAACAATGCGATCAAGCGGGCCAGGTCTCAAGAAGAATCTAGACGCTCTCCGGGCCGGGCCTGGCCGACGATGCAAAGCCGGCCGGCAGGAAGTCAATCCCGTCTGGAGAAAGCCCGGCCGGGCGATGCAAAGACAGAGCTGCCGCTGAGCCCGGCTCACCTGCCTGAAAAAAAAGCGGAGAGCGGCCTGCAGCCCAGCACGCAAAAAGGGGCCGTGCCTGTGAATGTGGCGCGCATCTTCACTGAAAAAGATCAGCTGCTGGCGGCCTTTATCTTTCATGAAGTTTTGGGCCCGCCGCGCAGCCTCCGCCCCCGCCGAACTCCCCCCTTTGCAAAAGGGGGGCCGGGGGGGATTTAACAGTC
>NZ_JBHGXH010000134.1:0-4050 GCF_041936445.1 Candidatus Darwinibacter acetoxidans
GCCTTGTCGATCACTTTCCTGGCAAAGTCCCTGACTACCGGTGAAGCAATAACCATGAGTATGATGATAAAGACCGCCTTGAAAGCCTTGATGGCTTCAGGGTTCACTTCCAGCCGGAGCAGGGTCCTGTTGAGCACCTCGATAGTGTACGCTCCGATGATCGAACCGGAGATGCTGAATTTGCCGCCGGCCAACGAGTTTCCGCCTAAGGCGACAGCCAGAATCGCGTCCATCATGATGAATTTGAGCAGGTTGACACTGTCGTGGCGCCCGGCTTTGTTAACCGCGATGAAGCCCGCGACCGCACTGCACACTCCCATGATTAAGAAGGTCAGGAAGATCACCTTCTTGGGGTTGATGCCGTTCAGCCGCGCCGCGCTGGGGTTGACCCCCACGGATTCCACATAGAGCCGGAGGTTGGTGGTCTTGAGGACCACCACAACCAGCGCGATGAAGACGGCCGTGAGGATGATGGGTGTCTGGATGGGCACACCCGGTATGACGGTGCCGATCTGGTTGGAGATGGGGTTCGCCAGGATGGGCGACACCTTCCCATCAATGATAAAGGCGATGGATCTTCCCCCCAGGAAGAGGATGAGGGTGGCCACCATGGGTTGAACATTGAAGAAGGAAACCAGGGTACCGTTGAAGGCCCCGATGACCATCCCCGCCAGGCAGCTGATGAGAAAACCCGCCAGGATCGTCCACACCGTGACATTCCCGGCCCGCAGGACATACTGGACAAAGATGGCGGAACTGATCGCACCGCTCTCACCAATGCTGATGTCCTGGCCCCGGGAGGCCGCGGTGACCAGGGTCATCCCGATGGACAGGATCACCAGCTCCGAGGCGCCGAAGAGGATATTGGGTATGTTCCCGTACAGTACTCCGTTGATCAGGGTAATCTTGAAGTAGTCGGCACCCTTGACCAGGTTAATGATCAGGAGCACCACTAAAACGGAGAGGGGAAGGAAGAGATGGGACATACGATTGAACCGTCTTTTTAACCTTGGCATTCTACTCGCCCCCCTGCGCGATCAGCTGCATCACGTTTTGCTCCGTAAGGTCCGCCCCACTCAGTTCGCCCACGATCTCCCGGTCCTTCATCACGATCAGCCGCGAGCAGACACGGAGCATCTCGTCGATCTCCGAGGAGATGAAGGTGAGGCTCATCCCCTCCGCCGCCAGCTTGAGCACCAGCTTTTGAATCTCCACCTTGGTGCCCACATCGATCCCCCTTGTGGGTTCATCCAGGATCAGGTACATGGGGTGGGTGAGCAGCCAGCGGGCCAGGATCACCTTCTGCTGGTTGCCGCCGGAAAGGGATTTGATGGGCGTGTCCAGGGACGGCGTCTTGATATCCAAGAGCTCGATATACTGATCGGCGAACTCTTCAGCCTGTTTGCGGGACAGCGGCTTGAAAAAGCCCTTCAGCACCTGCAGGGCCAGGATGATATTGTCCCGCACGGAAAGTTCGTCGATGATCCCATCCACCTTGCGGTCCTCCGGCAAATAGCCGATGCCCTGTTTCATGGCATCCAGGGGAGATTTGATTTTCACCATTTGGCCGTTTACGCGTACTTCACCGCCTGTTACTTTATCCGCGGCAAAGATGGCCCGCACACTTTCGCTGCGCCCCGAGCCCAGAAGCCCGGCAAATCCGTTCACCTCGCCTTTGCGGATGGCAAAGTCAAAGGGTCTCACCCCAGCGGCGCTGGAAAGGTTTTTCGCCGCGAACACAGGTACACTTTCGTCGGTTTGAGGCGGTTCGTGTTTCTTGATGGCCGAAATGTCGCTCAGCGCTTTACCCATCATCTTGGAGACGAGCTCGATTTGGGAAAGCTCCGCGGTGGGGTATTCGCCGATCAGCTGACCGTTACGCAGCACCGTGATGGTGTCGCTGATCTCGTAAACCTGATCGATAAAATGGGTAATGAAGATGATTCCTACACCCCGGGCCTTTAGTTCCCGCATGAGTGCAAAGAGCTTTTTCGTTTCATCTTCGTCCAGGGAAGATGTGGGCTCGTCCAGGATGAGGATCCTGCAGTCCATATCCACCGCGCGGGCAATGGCGATCATCTGCTGGACGGCAATGGAGCAGCTGGCCAGTTCCTGGGTGGGACTTGCGGGAATCCCCAGGGAATCCAGCATCTCGGCGGCTCTTTGGTTCATCTGCTTCCAGTTGACGAAAGCGTCCCGGCTCCGCCCGATAAACATGTTTTCGGCCACGGTCAGATTGGGGCAGAGCGCGATCTCCTGGAAGACCGTGCCTATCCCCATGTTCTGCGCATCTTGGGGCGATCTAAAGTTCACCGGCCTTCCCTCGAGGTAAATCTGGCCGGCATCCTTTTGGTACACACCAGTTATGATCTTGATCAGGGTAGATTTGCCCGCCCCATTTTCGCCCATCAGGGCATGGATCTCACCCTTGCGCAGCACGAAGTCAACGTTGTCCAGAGCTCTGACCCCGGGAAAGGATTTGCAGATCCCTTCCATTTTGAGAATGATTTCCGGCTGCAAGCAAAGCCCTCCTTACCGGCATCACATAAATTAACAGCAGTGCGGTTGACCGGAGAGAATCCGGACACCGCACTGCTTGGACCGTTAAAAGACTACCGTGTAATTACACCCTTGCCCGGATCGGGGTTAATCCCGTACTTCTCGATATGTTCATCGGTGATGGTATCCGTGTCTAGGATGATCTCTTCTTGATAGACGATGCCTTTGGGGATATTGCCGCTCTTGATCCACTGGTCGATCTGGCTGGCCATACGGGGGTTGCACTGTACGTCAGCGTTCCAGTAGCCGGCCTGTACGTTTCTCAGGGCAAAACGGTTGAAGTCAAAGCCAATGATCTTGACCTTGCCGTCTTTGCCAAAGCTGATCCCGGCGGCCTCCAGGGCTTGGCAGGCTCCCTGGGCCATACCGTCGTTCTGGGCATAGATGACGTTGAAGTCTTTGCCCGCGGCGATGGCGGCTTCAACAACTTTGCGGGCCTCTTCCAGGCTCCAGGTGTCTCCGCCGGTTCCATCCCAGACGATGTTGAGTTTGCCTTCTTCAGCGGCCTGGAGCACCGGGGCGCTGCGGCCGATCTCAGCCGCGCTGCCCAGCTGGCCGCGGATCAGGATGAGGTTAATGGGTTCGGGAACGTTTGCCAGTACCCAGTCGGTTGCCAGCTGGCCTTCAAAGTACATGTCGGAAACGAGTGCAGCTTCGTAGTTTTCGGGATCTGTGTCAATCAGCCGGTCAAAGAGGATTACCCTTACGCCTGCCCGCTTGGCCGCCAGCAGGACATCATCCCATCCGGAGGCGTGGGCCGCGGAGATCAGCAGATAATCGACGCCGTCGCGAATATACCCCATGGCCGCCGCCATCTGTTCATTGACGTCGGCGGTGTTGGTCTGCTTCGCATCGTAGCCGTTTTCCCGGGAAAAGACCAGGTTCAGGTCCTCCACGTTGGCCTGGCGGTAGCCGGATTCTTCTGGCGGCAGGTTGACAATACCCACCTTAATCAGATCTTGTGCAGCCACCAGGGCAGAGCCCCACGCCAAAACCAACACAAGCACCAACAGTAATAGTCCTACTTGTGGCAGCTTTCTCATCGTTAAACCCCCTCTAATTTTTTCCGACGTAACCAAGGCAACGCATCTCATGTCAAAAACCTCTTTCTGCTCTCCGGCCCTAACACCCTCCCCTTTCTATATATTGTGAGTTATATATTAAGCTGCCTTTTTTACTGATCCTCCGAATCTGCTGCACGAAGGGAGCCTCTGTGCCGAAATGGCTCAGTTACAACGACGAGAAATCACCAGTTTCAGTACGTCTCTATGCCGAATGTGTGAAAGCAAACTCTAGTGATATCTAACACATTCTACGCGAAAAACAATATTTTGTCAACTTTGCCCACTTCAGGGGTAAGTGTCAACGTTTAGTAGGTTGAGACCTCGCAGTTGCTTGTTTCACGGACCCAAGACCAGGATGGGGCGGTTGCGCTTCTAGGTACTGGCCAGGCCAGCTAATGCCCGAAGCGCGATTTTCCACGGCCGAGTC
>NZ_JBHGXH010000135.1:0-2806 GCF_041936445.1 Candidatus Darwinibacter acetoxidans
GTGGTGGAAGGCAGGCGCGTGGCCTTAGTTGATGATTCCTTCGTGCGCGGCACCACCGGCAGGCGCATCACCCGCCTGCTTAGGGAAGCCGGGGCCAAAGAAGTGCATGTTTTGATCAGTTCACCGCCTATCAAATACCCCTGCTATTACGGCATTGATACTCTGAGCACTGCAGAGCTCCTGGCGGCCAATTACAGTGTCCAGGAAATTACTGAGATCATCGGAGCTGATTCCCTGCACTTTCTCAGCGTAGAGGGAATGGGTAAGGTCTTAGGCAGCGAACTCTGCCTGGCGTGTTATACCGGAGACTACCCCACCCCAGTGCCTCAATCTGAAGTCGAGGAGGATGGCAGATGGTAGATGCTTACCGCAGAGCGGGCGTAGACCTGGAAGCGGGTTATGAAGTTGTCTCCCGGATCAAAAAGCATGTGCGGCGCACCACACGCCCCGGCGCCTTGGGCAGTGTGGGGGGCTTTGGAGGCCTCTTTGACCTCTCATCCCTGGGACTTAAAGAACCGGTCTTGGTTTCCGGAACGGACGGTGTGGGCACCAAGCTCATGGTGGCCCTGATGGTGGACAAGCACGACACTGTGGGGATTGATGCCGTGGCCATGTGCGTGAACGATATTGTGGTGCAGGGGGCTGAACCCCTCTTCTTCCTGGACTACATCGCCTGCGGGAAGCTGCATCCGGAGCGCGTGGAAGCCATTGTCCAGGGCGTCTCCGAAGGCTGCGTGCAGGCGGGCTGCGCCTTGATCGGCGGAGAGACGGCGGAAATGCCAGGCCTTTACCTCCCCCATGAATATGATCTGGCGGGGTTTGCCGTGGGCGCCTGTGAAAAGGCGGATCTCATCGACGGATCCGCGATCAGGGCTGGGGATGTGCTCATTGGCCTTGCCTCGAGCGGCCTGCACAGCAACGGCTACTCCCTGGTCCGGCGCATCCTCTTTGCCCAGGCCAAGCTGCACACTTCCGACCATATCGAGGAACTGGGCTGCACCATCGGTGAAGAGCTGCTCAGGCCCACCAGGATCTACGTCAAGCCAATCCTAAAGGCCCTGAAGCAGTTTAGGCTCAAGGGCATGGCCCATATCACCGGCGGAGGCTTTCTGGAAAACATCCCGCGCATGCTCCCCCCTGGCCTTGGAGCTGTGATCGAGGAAGGAAACTGGGAAGTTCCCCCCATCTTCCCCTTCCTGGAGTCTTTAGGCGAAGTGGAGAGGCTGGAGATGTATAACGTGTTCAACATGGGGATTGGTCTCGTGATCGCCGTGGATGAGGAGCTTGCCGGAGATGTACTCCGCTGCTTTACGGAACTGGGTGAGCGGGCGTACGCAATCGGCCGGGTGGTGGAAGGCGAAGGGGTGCAGATCACATGACCAACATCGCCGTGTTTGCCTCGGGAAACGGCAGTAACCTTGGCGCCCTGATCCGCGCCGTGGAAAGTGGTGAACTCCATGCCCAGATTAAGCTGGTGGTCTCTGACAACCCCGAGGCCTACTGTCTGGAGCGAGCCCGTAAGGCCCGCCTTTCCTGCTTCATGTTCTATCCCCATATGTACCCAAGCAAAGCCGTCTATGAAGAGCTAATTCTGCGGCAGCTGCGGGAGCTTAATGTGGAGTATATCGTCCTGGCGGGGTATATGCGGCTGATCGGACCTACCCTGCTCGCTGCCTTCCCCGAGCGGATCATCAATATCCACCCTTCCCTACTCCCCGCTTTTCCAGGGAAAGATGCCATTGGACAAGCCTTGGCAGCGGGGGTGCCCCGCACAGGTGTTACCATCCACTACGTGGATGAAGGGATGGATACGGGACCCATCATTGCCCAGAGGCCGGTTGCTATCGATCCGGGTGAGACCCGGGAAAGCCTAGCAGAGAAGATCCACGCGGTGGAACATGAGTTTTACCCCAAGGTGCTGCAGGAGATTTTCAGAAAACGGAGGGAAAGCCTTGACTAAACGAGCACTGATCAGCGTTTCTGACAAGAGCGGAGTAGTGGACTTGGCCCGAAAGCTGCACGAACTGGGCTTTGAGATCCTCTCCACGGGAGGAACGAAAAAGGCCTTGGAGGAGGCGGGTCTGCCCGTAACCGGGATCAGCGAGGTGACCGGTTTTCCTGAGATCCTGGGCGGGCGGGTGAAAACCCTCCATCCCAAGGTGCACGGGGGACTCCTGGCCCGGCTGGATCTGGCGGAGCACCAAAGGGATCTGCAGGGCAACGGCATTCTACCCATCCAGATCGTCTGCGTCAACCTCTACCCCTTTCAGGAGACCATTGCCAAGGGAGATGCCTCTGTTGAAGAGGCCATTGAGAACATTGATATTGGCGGGCCGGCCATGCTCAGGGCCGCGGCCAAGAACCATGAGCATGTAACTGTGCTCATTGACCCCGCAGACTACCCAGAGGTCTTAAGCCAGCTGCGGGAGCGCGGAGAAGTAGCAAGGGAAACCCGGCGGAAACTGGCGGCCAAGGTTTTTCGCCATACCGCGGCCTATGACGCCCTCATCGCCGAGTACCTCACGGGGCTCACGGGCGAGGAGTTCCCGGAGAGACTTACCGTGACCTACGAGCTCCAGCAGTCCCTGCGCTACGGGGAGAACCCCCACCAAAAGGCCGCCTTCTACAGAAAACCCTTGGGCTCCAGATCTTCCCTCCCCTACGCCAAGCAGCTCCAGGGTAAGGAGCTTTCTTACAACAACATTAACGACGCGGAAGCAGCCCTGCAGATCGTTAAGGAGTTTACCGAACCAGCCGCGGTGGCCGTGAAGCACACCAACCCCTGCGGGGTGGGTATAGGATCCAC
>NZ_JBHGXH010000136.1:0-2054 GCF_041936445.1 Candidatus Darwinibacter acetoxidans
GAGCTTTCGCTGGTGAAATACCTGCGGGATGCCGCCTGCGAAATTGCTTTTAAACGCCATGCCGGGACGATAAAGTATCTCTATGGCCCCGGGGGACGGATGACCCTGGCATCAGGAAAGGATCTTACCGGCGTGAAGACGATTATCGGCACCGGGGGACCGCTGACCCAGCTCCCCGGGGGCAGGGAAGCGCTGGCCCGGCTCACCGGACAAGGCTATGGGCGTGAACTCTATCCAAAAGCGGCCCGGGTTGCTATTGACCGCAGCTATATTATGGCCACGTGCGGGGTGCTGGCCAGGCGCTATCCCGAGCAGGCCATGGAGTTATTACTGGACAGTCTGGAGTTGAAAGCATGACCTATCCGCTGCTGGCAATTGATCCGCGAAAAATTGAGCATAACACCGGCCTGGTGGCCGGGCTTCTGCAAAAGCAGAGTATGCGCCTGGTAGGCGTAGCCAAGGGGACATCGGCAAACCTGGATGTGGTCGGGGCGATGATCAGGGGAGGCGCCGCCGCCATCGGGGATTCCCGCATTGCCAACCTGGCCCGGATCAGGGAGTGGGGTTACCGGGGTGAGACCATTCTGCTGCGCGCACCGGGCCCGTCGCAGTGTGCCGAGGCTGTAGCTTATGCAGACACCAGCCTGAATTCAGAGATCAGCACAGTGCGCCGCCTCGGCGAGGCGGCCTTGCAGGCGGGACGGCGCCATAACGTCATCCTCATGGTCGACCTGGGCGACCTGCGCGAAGGGGTCATCGCGGAGCGGGCCCCCGAAGTGGCCCATGAGATGGAGAAGGTGCCGGGGATCCGCCTGGCCGGCATCGGCACCAACCTGGCCTGTTACGGCGGCGTCATCCCCACCGTCACGACAATGGAACTTCTTCTCGAGGTAAAAGAGAAGGTGGAGCGGCGCCTCGGCAGGAAACTGGAGCGTGTCTCCGGGGGGACATCAGCCAACTTGAAAATGGTCCTGGAGCAGCAGGTGCCGCCCGGTATAACCGAGCTGAGAATAGGCGAAGGCATTCTTCTCGGCAATGAGGCCGTCTGCAGGGAAGCGATCCCCGGGTGCTTCGCTGATGCCTTTCTCCTTAAAGCCGAGGTGATCGAGGTGCAGCAGAAACCCTCCAAACCCATTGGCGAGATCGGGCAGGATGCTTTCGGGAATGTGCCTTATTTCAAAGATCGGGGCATTAGAAGGCGCGCCCTCCTGGCCGTGGGCCGGCAGGATGTTGATCCCGAAGGGCTGATTCCCCTTGAGCCGGGCATCGAGATCCTGGGCGCCTCTTCCGATCACCTCATCTGCGATGTTGAAGAGGCGGCTTTGCCCGTTGAAGTGGGCTCCATCCTTGAATTCAAGCTCACCTACAGCGCCCTGCTGCGGGCAAGCACCTCCCCCTATGTGACCAAAAGGGCGGTTTGAGCCAACAACTTAAAAACCGCCCCCTTTCTTAATGAATATCATCTAGGCTGAAATACATTCTGCCAATTAATTTTGCGCTTGCCCGGATTCTGTTGGAACAGGATCCGGGATCTTTATTTGTACCAGATAACAGAATTATCCCATACATAAGAATTTTCAGGCAGGAATAGTGTAATAATTGTAGAAAAAATCATATAATTATAAACATTGCCGGAGGAGATGGTTCTAGATAATGGAGACAAAAAATATATATTTATCCAGGCCCTGGTGCCGGCTTTACCCGGAAGATGTACCCCGGTCGCTCGAGCTTCCACAGGTTTCACTGCCGGATCTCTTCGACGAAATGGCGGAGCGCTACAGCAATCATATCGCAGTATTTTTCTACGGCAGCAAGATGAAATATAGCGAATTGAAAAGACAGGTGCATAGATTGGCTGCCTCCATGCACCAGCTCGGTGTGAAAAAAGGTGACCGGGTGGCGCTCTACCTGTTAAACTCACCCCAGTTCATTATCTCTTACCTGGCGATTCTAAAACTGGGCGCGGTAGTAACGCCCATCAGCCCGGTCTACACCAGCCAGGAGGTAAGGCACCAGCTTGCCGACAGCGGGGCCCGGGTGGTAATCTGCCAGGA
>NZ_JBHGXH010000137.1:0-1526 GCF_041936445.1 Candidatus Darwinibacter acetoxidans
CCGCTCTCCGCTGCTGAGAGCGTCGAACCCCTTCTCCTGTTCCTCGTGGGGGATGCCGGGGCCGTGGTGCTGACCATATACCTACCGGAGGTGGCGTAGATGGGATTACCCGACCTCTATCCTGCTCAGGTCGGATCCCCCTACACCACCCTTGCCGCGCCGTATACAACCGGCGACACCACGCTGACTGTTGTGGACGCGACGAAACTCCCGGACGCGCCGAACATCGTCTGCCTCGCAGGGGATGTCGCGGGAGAGTTTTCGTACACTGGAAAGGACGGCAATATCCTACAGGGAGTGACTGCACTCCCCGGCACGCCGAACGCGACCTGGCCCGCCGGGACGTTTGCGTTCCGCGGGATCTCCGCATACGACCATGCCTCGATAGTCGAGCATCTCACATTCCAGCGCTCCCATATAGTCGAGGCATCCCTGGACCTTACCACCAACCACACGTATTCCGGCAGAGTCCTTGAAGGGGCCGAGGCGGGCGAGAATCTGGCATTCGGGGATCTCGCGGTGCTCGCGGAGAGCGGCAAGTTCATGAAAGCCAATCCCGCCACCCTCGCCACCCTCGACGGCACTATCGCCCTGGTGGTCTCCGACACGATTGCCGCCGGCAGTCAGGGGATGTTCCTGCTTCGGGGTCTGATCCGAAATGACAGTTGGACGTTCACGCCGGGCAAGGAACTCTATGCCAGCAACGGGACGCTGACCCATGAACCCCCGACGACCGGGACACAAATCATCCGGAAGGTCGGGACGGCGCTCACCGCGACGATCATCGAGTTCAACCCTTCTGCAACCCTCCACGCCGAATATCTGGTATCGGTTCTGCCGGTAAACACGGTCACCAAGGACAACAACGACATCGAGCGCAAGTTCTGGAAGGATGATTTCAGCGTTGATTCCAGCGACCAGTATGAAACCATATCGGGTAGCACCTCAACACATAGTTATGACACGGATCATATCGTAATCCCCAGTGACACAGGCATTCAACTGAAACATGGTGATGTTGCACCAAAGAAATTCAGTATGACTGTGAAACAGACAGATGTGACAGGCTCGATGTCAAACGGGTCTAACCAGTTTCAGGTTCGATTCACCGGAACCCCTTCAAATACTTTAGAATACACGGCCATTTTGATACGCTTCTACAATTCCGGTGAGGATAATAATAGGCTTGGTATTGAAGGTAGAGACGAGACAGGGGATGTCATAATATCTAGTGGAAAGACCTTTGCGGATACAGCAACCTATTATGCGTTCCTTAATTCAAATTGGGGATTCGAGATCACATTCAGAGAGGATTCTAAAGTTAATCTGTCAATACCGTTGTTAGGTATCAATGTAACATCTACAAAAGCCATATCCCTCTCTGGACAAGTGCGCCCATATATCACAACATATGCACTCAAAGCACCACTTGAAATCTACGAGATAACCTCTTCGCCCTCCATATCCTACGCCGACGACTTCACCACCGATACCACCGAGCGGTATCAGCCTGTCCTCGGCACTGT
>NZ_JBHGXH010000138.1:0-4114 GCF_041936445.1 Candidatus Darwinibacter acetoxidans
CGAGTTGGCCTGCACAATCCGCTGCGGCACATTCTCGTAGGCGGGGTCAGAGATGCCCGGCGTATCGGAATGCGCCAAAACGTTCACCGCCGCAATGCGGCCGCCTTCCACAACCACCTCAAGTTCCAGGGTACCGCCGAACGAGTCCACCTGCGCCCGGTAGATGCCGTCTAGGTACGCGGCCTCTCCTTCCGGCGCTTCTGTTACTCCGCTTACCGCCTTCTCCACAGCCTCCAGCAAGGCCTTGCTGGTGAAGGTGGCACCGCTGGCGGCATCAACCGGCCCCTGGGCTTCGATGATCGCGGGGATCAGCGCTTTGAAAGCTGCATCGGCGATGAAGGGGGTTTCCTGGGATTCCACAACTTCAATGTCTGTGATCTTCCCGCCTTCAACGGTCACATCGATCACCAGCTCACCGCCGAAACCGTTGGCGCTGGCCCGGTACGTGCCGTCTTCCACCAAAATGGCGAAGAGATCAGCCGCTTCTTCGGCCGCAGCTCCGACCGCGGCCTGCATCAGAGCCTGCTCCACAGCTTTCATAATGGCCTGGCTGGAAACCGTGGCGCCGGAAGCGGCTTCCACCTGCGGCGAATTGGCCTGCACAATCCGCTGCGGCACATTGCCGTAAGCGGGATCAGAGATACCCGGCGTGTCGGAGTGGGCCAGAACGTTCACCGCTGCAATCCGGCCGCCGGCAACTACCACTTCCAGTTCCAGCGGGCCGCCGAAGGAATCCACTTGGGCGTAATAGGTGCCATCAGCGTAGGCCCCCGGTTCTTCCTGCGGGAAGAAGGTGCGGTCAAACTGCTCCAGAGCCCTCTGAACTCCGCTGAGCAGAGCCCGGGAAGAGATGGTGGCACCGGACACGGCTTGGATATCAACACCAAGGGTGAAGGAGCTGTCTTTGTCAAGTCCCACAAACTGCGCAAGGAACTCCGGCCTTGTGGCCAGTTCGCCAAGCCCTGGATCCTCCCGATGCTCCAGGACGCTGATGTCCTGAATCCGATGCTCGGCATCTAGTACCATCAAGAAGCGGATGGGGCCGTTAAACCCACCCTGCTCCGCCACGAACGCGGTCTGGGCGGGGTTGCCCTCCGCGTCGCGGATCAGGTAATAGCGGGTGCCGTTTTCATCCACCACTTCGTAATCATCCTGACCCAACAGCTCGCCAATGGGCAGGTACTGCCCGTAGCTGAACACCGGTGTAGCGGGGGGCTGCGACCGATCTAGAAGCACAAAGAAAGCCGCAAACACAACTACCGCGGCCGCGGTTACGGCGATGCCCTTCTTAAAGCTTTCCTGGCTTACAGGAAGGCCGAAGATGCGCGGAATGGTCAAAGACTCAATGGCCGGGGCCAGGGCATTCATGGTCAGTACGGCAAAGGTGACCCCTTCCGGCAGAGAGGTAAACTGCCTGATCACCATGGTCAAAAGGCCGCACCCGATCCCGAAGATCAGCTGGCCCAGGGGCGTAACTGGGGAGGTAACCATATCCGTAGCCATGAAGACCGCGGCAAACAGCAGCCCGCCCGCGGTAATGGTATACCAAGGATCTAAACCCCAAAGCAGTGCCAGGATAAAGGCGCTGCCCACATAGCCAACGGGGTTGCGCCAGTTGATATGGCCTTTGTACAGCAGATAGGCGGCACCCAACAAGATCGCTATAACTGACGTCTCACCAATGCTGCCGCCCACATTGCCCCAGACCAAAGACCAGGAGAAACTGCGGGTGCTGAGCAGAGGCGTAGCCGCAGTAACCGCCTCGAAGGGGGCGGTGAACTTCACTAACTGGGAGGTGAAGGCTAGAAGCAAAATCGCCCTGGCACCCAAGGCGGGGTTAAAGATATTGTGCCCCAGACCGCCAAAGGCCCACTTGACCAAAGCAATAGCCAACACCGAGCCGACGATGGGCACCCACCAAGCCACTGTAGAGGGTAGGATCAAACCCACCAAAAGGCCGGTTACAGCCGCGCTGCCATCGCCAAAGATGCCCCGGGGCGTCAGGGGCGCCCTGAGGATCAGAGCCTCGGTGAGGATGGCGCTGAGGCTACTCAGTAACAGCACCTTGAAGGCCGGCAGGCCAAAGAAAACCAAACCGGCTATCACCGCAGGCGTCAGCGCGATGAGCACGTCAATCATGATCTGCTTAATCGTTAAGGGACTACGGAGAAACGGACCCGTCTTGATCTGCATGCCTTTCACCCCTAACTCACTTTTTCCTTGGCTTTCTCAGCGGCTAAGCCCGCTTTACCCTGCTTGATCCAGGTTACCAGGGCCCGCTTGGCCGGACAGACATAAGAACAGAGGGAACACTCGATGCAGTCCCTTAAGTGGATCCGCTCGGCTTCTTTGTACATTCCCATGTGGGAATACTCGCCGAGCAGGTTAGGCGTCAAACCCATAGGACACACCTGCACACAGCGTTCACAGCGAATGCAGGGGAGGTTCTCATCGAAGCCCACTTCCTCCTTGGTGAGGGCTAAGACGCCGGACATGTTCTTGACCACGGGGCCGCCCAGATCCTGAACCGGCCAGCCGGTCATGGGTCCCCCACAAACAATGACTTCCGGTTCTCCCAGAAAGCCTCCGCAAAACTCAAAGAGCTCCTCCAGGGGCGTGCCCACCCGCACCAGCACATTGCGGGGATCCACCACGGCACCACCGCTCACGGTCACAACCCGTTCGTAGGAACTCTTGCCCAGACTGAGGGCCTCGTAGACGGCGATGGCCGTATGCACATTGCTCACCACACAGCCCACATCGTGGGGCAGCCCGCCGCTGGGCACTTCCCGGTTCAATATGGCCTTGATCAGCTGCTTCTCTGCCCCTTGGGGATAGCGCACCTGCAGGATGGCGACACTAAGCTCTCCGTATTCGGCGATGGCTTCCTGCACCTTCGCGATGGCGTCGGGCTTGTTGGCCTCAATGCCGATCACGCCTTGCGCGGCGCCCGTGGCCTTCATGATGGCCAAAAGACCCTGGACCATCTCCGCAGCCCGCTCGGCCATGAGGCGGTGGTCACAGGTCAGGTAGGGTTCGCACTCCGCCCCGTTGATCAAAATGGTGTCCACCGGCTTGGGCGGATTGAGCTTAACATGGGTGGGGAAACCAGCTCCTCCCATACCCACAATACCCGCATCCTTGACCGCCTGGCGGATGGCGTTGGCCGCCAGCTTCCGCAGATCAGCGTGTTTTGTGCCCCCTGCCGGTTCATCGCGGCCGTCGTTTTTGATCACCACCGACAGTGCCTTTTGACCGTTGGCTAGAGGCCTTTCCTCGATGGCCACAACTTGCCCTGAAACGCTGGCGTGCACTGGAGCAGAGATGAACGCCTTGGACTGGCCAACCACCTGCCCCATCTTCACCTTGTCGCCCACAGCGACAACCGGCTCGCAGGGAGCTCCGATATGCTGCTGCAGGGGAATCACCGCAATTTCAGGCGCCGGCATGACCACAATGGGTTTATGGTCCGTAGCCGACTTGCGGTGCGGTATATCTCCCCCTCCCCGGGGAAATGTCTTTGCAATCAACAGGCTCACCCTTTCCGCTCTGACTGCGCGATAGTTATCACGAATACATCGGAATATATTCCACTATCCCTTAGGGAATCCTGCCGGGAGCAAAAAAGGCTTCCAAAACCTATCAGGTGTAAAACCCGCGCGCCAGGGGGATTATACAGACCAGAAAGGGAGGAAAGAAAATGGCCCAAGGTTCAAGCAACATCAAACGGAAAGTGATCCCCCAAGCCTTTCAGGCCCTCAACCAGTTTAAATACGAAGTAGCCAGTGAACTGGGGATCAACCCCGAGTACAAAACTGGCTACTGGGGCAACATCACGTCACGGGAATGTGGAGCAGTGGGAGGGCACATGGTAAGGCGGATGATCGCCCTGGCCGAACAGGAACTGCTCAGGGGACAGTTTCCCGCCGAGCCGCAGCGCTCCACCGGCTTCCAAATGCAGTAAACCCGCAAGCAAGGGGGCGTTGCAGAACTACTCGATTGAGTAGGAGCAACGCTCCTTTTTGTGTCTCTTGGCCTGAAAATGCGCCCAGAGTTGGACAGATCTTGAGATGGCAGACACATACGAGTGTTTTTGGGCGCGCGAAAAAGACTC
>NZ_JBHGXH010000139.1:0-28612 GCF_041936445.1 Candidatus Darwinibacter acetoxidans
AGGTCTCCGGAGAACGCTCCAAGCTGGGCGCTTACCAAAACCGCCTTGAGCACACCGTGAGCCGGCTGGGAACATCGGCGGAAAATCTCCAAGCGGCCGAATCACGGATCCGTGATTTGGATATGGCTGAGGAGATCATGCAGTTTACCAAGAACATGATCCTCCAGCAGGCTGCCACGGCAATGCTGGCCCAGGCCAACATGGCTCCACAGAGCGTACTGCAGCTGCTTGGCTAGTTCGGCAGCGCAAAAGGGAAGGGCTCCAAGCTGGAGCTCTTCCCTTTTTGCAGAAAGGTCCGTGAGGTTTGGGGCGCACAAGGGGTGGCGAAGAAATGGCAACCGCGCTCAGCGGCAGGGAAAAGCAGGGTAGAGAAGCTGCAGGATACTCTCTACAGGTCGGTCTCGGAACCTCGAACCATGGCGTTTTCTGCGGGTGGAAGCAGAATGCGAACCCCCATTGGAGGTATCAACCCAGTTCAAACGGCTGCCTGCTTTTCTTAATCTCGTTTTTGTCTGGGGCGTGGTATGAAGGCCCGTCTTAACCTGGGCGATTGCAGGGCCCGGCGTCCGTATTTGAAGGTGACCCCGGTTTGCTTATGGAACGCGGGGCTTGCTGGCCGCGGCGGACCGCTGCCCAGGTCCATCTGCGGCTTCGCTTCTCGAATCTCTGGGTTGGCTGAGGTAAGCGTTTAGGAAAGTTGACGTCTTTGTGTTTTGGGATGACCTGGATCCTTTCCGGAGGTGGAAAGAGGGTGCTGTTTCCAACAGAGGCCCTCTTTTTGTTATGCCTTGAGGAAAACCGTTTTTCCCTATGGACAGGCACTTTACTGCGGCTAAGGGAGGGATTCAGTGTCTATGAAGGAAAAATTCCTAAAGCGGGGAAATTTGTGGAAGGAAAATTTACCAAGGCGTTGAAAACGTTAACTGAGGTGAAGTCTTGTGGGAAAAGAAGCTGTTCAATTTGGCAACAGTCCGTGCCTTTTGCGCATCAGAAGCATGTATTCCGCTCTCCGTCCTTCTGAGAAGAGAATCGCACAGTATATCATGGAAAACGCCGATCATGTCATTCACTTGACCATTACCGAAGTTGGGCAGCAGTGCCAGGTGAGTGAAGCAACTGTGGTCAAATTTGCCCAGCGTTTGGGTTATGATGGCTTCCACGATTTGAAGATCCGGCTCGCCACCGAGCTGCATCCCAAAGAGGAGAGTATCTACGGAGAGATCCATGTGGATGATCCTATGGACGTGGTCCAGAGCAAGGTTTTTGATTCAACGCTCAAAGCCCTGCAAGAGACCAAGCAGCTGCTCAACCCCGTCCAAACGGCTCAAGCTGTGGAGCTGATCAGCCAGGCCCGGTTGATTAACCTGTTCGGCGTTGGCGCCTCGGGCTTGGTCTGCTTGGACGCGGAAGAGAAGTTTACCCGCATCGGCCTTTTGGCCAGGGCGTACCGGGATTCCAGGAGTCAGGCTGTGGCCGCCTCCTTAATGCGGGAATGTGATGTTGCCATTGCAGTCTCCTATTCAGGAGAAACTCCGGATGTTGTCTATGCGTTTAGGACTGCCAGGGAAGCAGGCGCCAAGTGCATAGCGATCACCAATTACAGCGGTTCTCAAATCACTGAATATGCTCAGATCACACTGCTCACCAGCGCTCCTATTCCCGTCTTCCGCAGCGGCGCCATGGCCTCCCGCATTGCTCAGCTCAGTGTGATCGACACGCTGTTTGTGGGGACAGCCATCCGGCGTTATGCCGAGACGCTGAAAGCTCTAGAGCAAACTGAGCAGGCACTCCGGGGAGAGCAGATGCTGAGGAAGGGGGGATTACAGAGGGAGCCTTAGATGGTTGGTCTTTCTGATCGCGCAGGATAACAAAACAACGGGAGGTAGGCTCATGTTGAGGTCAAACCGTCTGGTCTTGCTTTTCTCACTTCTCGTGTTAGTTGGGTTGTCTTCGCAGGCGTTCGCCCACTGGACCGGAACGATTGAGGTTTGGGATTTCCCGCGCTGGGCGCCGCCGGGGGACCCCGATGGCGACATGTTCTATTTCCTCCGGGAAAAGATCCGGGAATTTGAAGAAATGTATCCCGGCGTGAACATTGAACTGGTGGAGCTGGCTTGGTCCGGAGGTGACCAAAAGCTCGATGTGGCCGTGGCTTCAGGCAACTACCCCGATGTGGCCAGCCGTCCCATGGAAAACCTGCTCAACTACATCCGTCAGGGCGCAGTGGAGCCCATTACTCCTTACCTGACGGAGGAGGACTGGCAGGACCTTTATGAAACGGCCCTGGAACACTTCACCTACGAAGGTGAAGTTTACGCTTGGCCCTGGTTCATGACCACCACCAGCATGTTCATCAACCTCGATCTCTTTGAGGAGCGGGGGGTCACTCCGCCTGCCGATGGAGTGTGGACCTGGGATGAGTTCCTGGCCAGCATGAAGGCGTTAACCTTTGACCGCGACGGGGATGGGCGCATCGATGTTTACGGCCTGGGTATCCCCGGTGCCAACCGCGAGGTGTTAGGTTTCGTCTTTGCCGAAGGCGGCCGGCCCTTAAGCGAGGACGGCACTGAGTTTACGTTCAACGCCCCCGAGGCGATCCGCGGCTTCCAGAAGCTATATGATCTGATTCACGTCCACAAAGTTGCTCCGCCCCACTCCGGTGCAGCCGCCCGCAATGACGTGTGGGAAGAGTTCATGACCCGTCAAACCCTGGCGGCCATACCAGCCGACAGCCGCTTAGCCCGGGAGCTGGAGAGCAGCGGCAATTTCCGATTTGCGGCGGTAGAATACCCGCAGGGCGACACCGGCAGGACCGCCACCCAGGGTGCGGTTACCGGCTATGCCGTGTTTAAGCAGGAAGATCCCGCCAAGCGGGATATGGTGATGGAGTTCGTCCGCTACGTCACCAGCGCCGAGCAGCAGTACAGGTTGGCTGAATATGGGGTCTTTCCCAGCCGGCGCAGTGCAAGTGACCTCTATGCAGGGGATGAGTATTACTCCCGCATCGCACGCCATCTGGAGTGGGCGGTTGCCTTTCCAGCCCATCCCAATTGGAGCAAGATCAACGCCCGCATTACCCCGCAGCTGGAACTGATGCTCTTGGGCAGGCTTGACCCCCAGAGCGCCATGGATCAAGTGGCGAGGGAAGTGGCACCACTGCTGGCAGAATAAGGCAATGGGTGGGGCATTCTCCGAATGCCCCACCCTCATGGGAGGAACGATTGATGGCCGATGCGCAGCTGAAGACGATACTGGAAAACATGACCCTTGAGGAAAAGGTGGGTCAGCTCCTAATGGCGGGGTTTTTTGGCCGGGAGCCCTCGCCAGAAATCCGCCGCCTCATTTTGGAACGTAAAGTTGGCTCCGTTGTTCTCTTTGCCCGCAACTTAGGGGATCTGGCAGAAATCCGGCAGCTCACCGGCGATCTGCAGGAACTGGCTCGCTTGAGCGGGCAGCCGCTGCCCCTAATCATTGCCACCGATCAAGAAGGGGGAGTGGTGACCCGCATTTTCCAAGGTACCATTGCCCCGGGGAATATGGCCCTGGCCGCCACCAAGAATCCCGCCTCTGCGTATCGCAGCGGGGAGATCCTAGCCCGGGAAATGGCCTGGGCGGGGATCAACCTGGCCCTGGCACCTGTTTTGGACTTGAGCTTGGAGCCGGAAAATGCGTCCATGGGCGTGCGCTGTTATTCCGACGACCCTCAGGTGGTGGCCGCTTTCGGCAGGGAGCACCTGAGGGGGCTGGAGGAAAACGGTGTTGGAGCTGCGGTCAAGCACTTCCCGGGCATAGGCAGCGGCCTGGCGGATTCCCATTTGGAACTATCCACGGTGGCTAAATCTAAGCGGCAGCTGTGGGAGGAGGATTTGCTTCCCTTCAGGGAAGCACTGAAGCTGGAACCTGCCGCCGTGATGCTGGGGCATGTTCACTACAGCGCTTTCAACGCGGAGATCTGGCCCAGCTCCCTGTCTCCAGAAGTGGTCACGGACTTGTTGATCAATACCTTGAACTACCAGGGGATCATCATGACCGATGATCTCAACATGCGGGCCGTGAGTGCAACGCACTCCATCGGGGAAATCGCGGAGCTAGCTGTGCAAGCTGGGGTGGATCTCCTGGTTTTGAGTCACTACTATGACAAGCAAAATGCCATTTTAGACAGCCTCTTGGAGGCGGCAGCCGCGGGGAGGATCTCGCGGGAACGCCTCGATCGCTCTGTGCTGAAGATCCTCCGCTTCAAAGCTGAGTGTGCAGGCTGGAAACGGCCGGGCTCCCTTGACCTGAAGGCCCATGCCATGGCAGCCTACCAAATCGCTTTGGATGCCATCACCCACTGGCAGCGGGCGGAAAATACCAGGCCTTTGGATCCCCAAAAACCGGTGATCGTTATTACGCCGCACGGGGCTGATCTGAGCAAAGTTGAGGAAGAAATGCCGCATATCACCAACGTTGGGCAGTTTCTCCAGGAGTACGGGCTGGAGGTGCAGACTGTTCACTACTCGGTGAACCCCGGCCCAGACGATCTGGAAGCCATCCAACAAGCTATCTCGCCGGAAAAGCAGATTGTGCTCTGCACGTACAACCTGCATCTCTACCAGTCCCAGGAGCGCTTGGTCAGGCAGTTGAAGCTCTCGGCGCCCCAGCACAAAGTGGCGGCCATTCGCAATCCCTATGATCTGCCCAGACTGGCCCAGATCTTTCCCACCCTAGATATTTACGCGACCTACGGGTTCGCGCCTGTGCTCATGCGGGCCCTGGCGGCCGTTCTCCTCGGCCATCACCCGGCTCACGGTGAAGTGCCCGTTTCCATCTGAGATGAGGTGAGGAGATGAAGATTCCCTATCGCCATTCCAAGCTCCTTTGGAGCTACCTCTTTGTGGCCCCAACCATGCTCATGTTCGCGGTCTTTATTGGTCTCCCGCTGGTGACTTCGGTACTGTTGGCCTTTCAGCAGAATGTGCTGGGCGAAGCGGTCTGGGTTGGCCTGGACAATTTCCGCCGTCTCTTTGCAGACTACGTCTTTAGCATTGCCCTGAAGAACACTGCCCTGTACACGCTGGCGGTGGTAACCCAAAACGTGCTCATCGCCCTGGTCGCCGCCACCCTGATTCAGTCCCTGAGCCGGCGCTGGCAGTCCTTTTTCCGCTCCGCCTTTTATCTGCCCATCGTCACCTCGACGGTGATCATCTCCATGGTCTTCCGCTGGATGTTCCATCCCCAGCACGGTCTGTTCAACTTGATCCTCATGAGTTTGGGCCGTGAACCCATTTTTTGGTTAGCCGATCCCGACCTGGCCCTCTGGTCCATCATCCTGTCGGAAGTTTTGACTGCCCCCGGTACGTCCATTGTGCTGTTCTGTGCTGCCCTGGATCGGGTGCCTAAGACGCTGTATGAAGCGGCTGATATTGATGGAGCCAGCGGTTTTAGGAAATGGTGGTCCATCACCCTGCCGCTTTTGAAGCCGAGTTTGTTATACGTTCTGGTGATGAACACTATTGGTACCTTCCAGGTGTTCAGCCGGGTTCATGTCATGACCGGAGGCGGGCCGGGCTATGCCACCACCACCCTGGTCCAGCTGATCTACAACACCGCCTTCCGGGATTTCAACTTCGGCTTTGCCAGTGCCCAGGCCCTGTTCCTCTTTGTCATTATTGCCACCATCTCTCTGCTGCAGTTCAAGTTCTTGAGCACCGATGTGGAGTATTGAGGAGGTAGGAGAAATGACAGAAAGGGTGGTTCGGACAGCAGCATACATCCTGCTCTTTCTCTGGGCCTGCTTTACCCTCTTTCCGCTGTACTGGCTGTTGACCACGGCCCTGTCCCCCAGGGAAGCGGTGCTGGCCATGCCGCCGTCACTGGTGCCGGGAGAGATAACTATGGTGAATTTTCGCCGCCTGTTCCGTCAGGCACCCATCCTGACCTGGATCAGAAACAGCGCGGTGACTTCTGTGGCCATCACAGCCTGGCATGTCTTGTTTGACACTGCGGCCGGCTACGCCTTTGCCAAGAGGCAGTTTCCGGGGAGGAATTTTCTCTTTTGGCTGCTCATAGCCTCCATGATGATTCCCGAGCAGGTAACTCTGGTGCCCGTGTTCATGATGCTGGATCGCTTTGGCTTAATAGATAAGCTCCAGGCTGTGATTCTGCCGGGGATGGCAGCCACCTTTGGCGTTTTCTTAATGAGGCAGTACATCCAAACGCTCCCGAGCGAGCTGGAGGAAGCGGCCCGCATCGATGGCTGCAGCGAACTAGGCATCTTCACCAGGATCATCCTGCCCCTGTGCAAACCGGCCTTGGGGGTTTTGGCCATCTTTACCTTTGTGGCCAACTGGAATCAGTTCATGTGGCCCCTGATCGTCCTCAATTCCCGGCACAGGTTTACACTGCAGGTGGGACTGCAGACCCTCCAGTCGGAGTTTCTCACCGATTACGGCCTGCTCATGGCCGGGGCCAGCATCAGCGCGCTCCCCACGATCGTGCTCTTTTTGTTCTTCCAGCGCTACTTCATCAGCGGCCTAACCCTCGGAGGTATCAAGGGCTGATCCGCCCGAGGAGAGGCGCCTGTTTGCTTCTCACTCCAGTTATCAGCTGAAAGCGCCAGTAACCAGGGATGCCAGTGGGGCAGTCCACAGCAAGGGTGGGGCAGCGCCGCTTTGCCCCAGGGGAGCATGTTCAGCTGGTTTCGCCGCTGAGCGGGCAGGAATGGGACCAGCTGCAGCGAAGACTATACATAGATGGTTCTCTTGATCTCAATTCGTTCTGGAGAAGTGAGAGAGATGAGGATAGCTGCCGGAGTTTATGCCTCTGCTGCTGGCAAGATGCGCTATGAGGATCTGCTCACCGGCCGGGTGCCCAAAGTGGCTGCCAGGCAGGTTGATCAGGTTGAAGATGTGTACTTCCAGGGAACGAAGGAACACCACCGGGTGAGCTTCAGGTACAACAAAGAGCTGGGGGGAAATGTAGCGCACATCGTGGACAATTCCACCGGGGAGACTGTCAAGCAGCTGCCAACGCCCACGCAGGTTGATCACCAGATCCGCTTGAGAAGGCTTATGGGTCTGTATGTGGATGAAAGGGTTTGAAGAGGGACCTCTGCCGTATGGCTAGAGGTCTTTGCTGTCTGATCAGAATCTAAAGGACGAAGTGGGAAAGCCTGCGTGGTGTATTATCCCCGCTTCCTGTGTGCTGATTTCATGGAGCTGTTTATGGCGGGCGGCCAGCTGCGGTGGCTGGTGGACTAAGCTTTGACTGCCAAGTGCGGAAGGGGATTTCCATTAACAGGGGCCTAACGCGCCTCGTGCAGATCCTGGGCATCCGCGAGAGAAGGTCAAGAAGGAAGGGTTTCACCAGAACGCCTTTTCCCGCTAGGGGAGCCAGTCTGCTCGGAGTTCGTGGTGATTGATAGGCCAAGCGGGACAGCATCCTGGATCCCATCAAGGAGGGAAGAAGAATCTGGGGAATGAGTTGGACTTCATCGTCCTGGACAGGCAGGGCAGCACCGTCTTGCCTTTTCTGGAGAAGTAAGTCATGCAGGTGGTGCCCACTGGCGCGGTAGTCTGGAGGCGTTCTTCCACGGTCTTTCCCTGCATCAGTGGGCAGTGCATCCGGGAGTATGTTGCGGACTTGGCGTAGGAACACTTCGCCGGCATCAAAATGGGCAGCTGGTCTTGCTGGGTAGATCCATTTCGCCCTCCTGGTATTCCGCGGTGTTGCCGCAGTTATCAGCGAGGGGAAGTATGGCTTCAGTAGCTAAACGCCGGTGGCCTGAATGCGGTCCTCGGTCGGCTCGATGGGGGCCATGACACCAAGCTCCGATTTCCAGATGCAGCTGAACCAGCAAAAGAGCCCGAAGTTGGGAGCGCCATCCTCTTTGCAGGTGCCGTAAAGAGCCAGAAATGGTTGCCGATCGGTAGCGGTTCCTTGGGCATGCTGTCACGTCTTGGGGAAATGCGGCAATAGTTGGTTATGGAGCAGGGGAATCTGGACGAGAGTATAAGTAAGTGGATATGGCCGCAAAGGATGGTGAGTAGTATGGATATAGCTGCGTTGGCACCGCGCTCAGCGCTCAGCAGCTCAGCCTGGAAGTAAGAACCCGTGTGGCAGTCATGGCTAAGGATGCCCTAGAAGAACAGGGAGCCGCACTAGCCAAGCTGCTCGAATCGACAAAGCTCATGGAACTGTCGGCACAGCCCCACCTCGGTTCCATCGTGGATGTCTGGGGATAGCATAATGGGGATCTGCTGTTGCCTATGCAAACAATAAGGTGACTCTCTGGCGCTAAAAAGAACACATTTATTGAAGTATCTCTCAATCCCAGAGGCGTGAAGAAACAGAGCCCGCGAGAAGGCGGGCTTTTTGCTTGCCGATAGGTGCCTCCCATACCCGCGGACCGCGTGCTCTGCCGTTTGTCTTGCTCTTTTACAACTTTTGGCTCAACAGGCAGGATTTGCCAATTCCAGAGCGAAAACACTGTATATGGAAAGGAAAATCCTGGCTTATATCATGTGTTTCGAATGTGGTGGCTGAGCTCTGATCAACCGTTGGTGATCGGGGTAAGGAAAAGGGGTAAGGGGGTATCTATGGTGTTGAAAAGAACTTCTGTCCTGGTGTTCGTCCTCATGCTGGGGATGGTCGGGAGTGCTTTCGTAGTTCACGCGCAGCAGCATACGGAACTGACCCTAAGACCCATAGAGGAGGTCAGGGACTATTACTTCGAGTATGCAGCTCAGCACGGTTGGCAGAAGCTGAGTGACGCTTTGCGCCAAAACGCCATGTCGGCAGTGATCTCGGATGGAACGTTCGTGGAAACAGCGAGTCGCCTCTATACTCCCAGGGTTATTTGGGCAGAAAGGATGGCGGCTGCCGATTACTATTTCCAGGATCTCGAGGAAGCAGAGCAGGAATTTTACGCTGACTACTACATAGACCCAGCCGTGGGAATCGCGATTTTGGCGTTGTTGAGAGACACAAACCTTGGGCATGTCCAAAGCAGCAATGTGGAGTTTATCGTCAGGGATTCTTCGGGCAAAGTGTTTAGAGACTTCGATGTGTGGGCCTCTTGCAGGGCGGTGACAGAGCAGACGGTGTTCGGAATAACGCTCTACGATGCAGTCTACGATCTTTTTGTTTTCGGCGATTTCAGCGAAGCAGAATACATTGAGCTGTTCGTTCTGGTGGACGGGATGGTCGGTCGAGCTGAGCACCGCTGGAACCTTAAGTAGCGTTGATGGACAGTCCAGCGCCAGCTGGGACTGGCAGGGCTGTGCAGCTTTTTTGTTGCCTGAAGGCAGCATCTTGGAAAAAAGGTGTCGGATCCGCGAGTTTCTGCTCCGTTATCATCGGTGCGCTGCAACATTTAGCCTCGTACTAGATAAGCATTAAGCCATCGCTCTTCTGTTCTGTCCGAACGAACATCAATGCTGACAAAAAGCTGCGCTACCTTCAGCTCCGGGATCCGTTCAATAGTCTTATGCAAACCTATCTCATCTAGGCAGTGGAAGTATCTGCCGTCCTTCCAGTATTCCCCACCGCCATACTTAAAGGACATGTAAAGCATGCCGCCGGTGTTAAGGTGCTGTGTGAGCCGAGCTATTACGTTTCTGAGCTCGGCTCTTTTTACGTGCAGCAGGGATGCGCAAGCCCAGATGCCGTCGTACGTTTCCGGCAGATCGAGATCCTCAAAACTCATGTGCAGGACTCTTTGACCGAGGAGCTGAGAAGCTAACTTGACCATCTCTTCTGAGGCATCGAAGGCGGTTACCTGGAACCCATGGTTCTTGAAAAAGAGGCTGTCCCTACCTGAACCACAACCAGCATCCAGGATCTTGGCTCCAGGCTTCAGATGCTGCAAAAACGGCTCGTAGAGCTTGCCCATGTCCAGGGAGACCGTGCTTTCGAAGTACGTCTGTGCGTTTTTGTTGTAATACTGGATGGTGGAGCTTTCCATGCTTGTGCCCCCTTGCTTTTCCCGCTGGCCCTCTGTTTCGCTGTTGACATTATACCACAGCTCGGTTCCTCGCAGGTTGATCTGGGGAAATCGAGGCTTATCTATTCAGCAAGGGTTTTGCCAGAACATGGAGAAATCAAAAGGTAGGTTACTCGCGATGGAGTGGTCAGGCGTGGGCAACGTAATCACGAACCACCAAGTGTCCCTGTTGAGCAGTCTGAAGGAGTCCTTTGCCCGGGCTGAGCAGATTAAGATCGTCGTGTCCTTTATCCTAGAATCCGGTGTACGTTTACTGCTGCCGGACCTGCAGCAGGCGGCCGCGCGCGGCGTTCCCCTGCAGATTCTCACCAGCCGCTATCTGAACATCACTGAACCTTCCGCGCTGTACCTCTTGAGAGACGGCCTGCCTGATCAGGCGGATATCCGCATCTATGAGTCCGGCAATGTGGCCTTTCACCCCAAAACGTATATCTTCATGGGCGGCGCCCAGGGCGAAGTGTATGTTGGTTCCTCGCATCTTTCCAGGAGCGCCTTGGTGGACGGCATCGAATGGAATTACCGCCTTCTGGCCCAGCAAGAGCCGGAGGACTATCAAGAGTTCATAGCCAATTTCGACCGTCTCTTCGCCCAGGCCCGGCCCATGGACGACGAATGGCTGAAGGAGTACAGCCTCTCGTGGCGGCGTCCCCGCTGGCTGGGTCGGGGCGCTGCAGCCAAGGAGGAGGTGGATAGGCCCTATCCCCGCGGCGCTCAGATTGAGGCCCTCCATTACCTGGAACGCTCCCGGGCCGAGGGTTTCCGGCGGGGGATGGTGGTGATGGCCACCGGGGTGGGGAAGACGTACCTCGCGGCCTTTGACAGCGCTAAGTTCCGCCGTGTCCTGTTCGTAGCCCACAGGGAGGAGATTCTGCGCCAAGCTTGGGACACTTTCGCCAGCGTTGTGCCGGAGAAGCGCAAGGGGTATTTCACCGCCCAGCAGAAAACCACAGATGCGGATTTGGTTTTCGCCTCGGTGCAGACCCTATCCCAGGAAGAATATCTCCACCCAGCCTATTTCCCCCCGGACCACTTCGACTACATCGTCATAGATGAATACCACCGTGTGGCCGCGGCAAGCTATCAGCGCATCGTCAACTACTTCAAACCCCGCTTTCTGCTGGGCCTCACCGCGACGCCCTTCCGCATGGATAACCAGGACATCTTCCAGTTTTGTGAAGACAACGTGGTCTACGAGATCAATCTGCAGGAAGCCATCAACAAGGATTATCTTGTACCCTTCCACTACTACGGGATTACGATTACACCACCGATTACAGCAAAATACCCATGGCCAACGGGCGCTACGTGGCTGATGAGCTGGAGAAGGCGCTTTCCATAGCCAACCGGGGTGATCTGGTCCTTAAGCACTACTTGAAATACCGGTTCGCGCGGGCCCTGGGTTTTTGCAGCGGTATCAGGCATGCCAACTTCATGGCTGAGTTTTTCCGCAAGCATGGCGTTTCTGCGGCAGCGGTTCACAGCGGCGAAGGGCCCTTCACCATGGAAAGGAAAGCGGCTGTGGAAGCACTTGGCAGGCGCGAGATCGAAGTGATCTTCTCTGTGGATCAGTTCAACGAAGGGGTGGATATCCCCGAAGTTGATCTGGTCATGTTCCTGAGGCCCACCGAATCCTATACCGTCTTCCTGCAGCAGCCGAGGCGGGGGCTGCGCAAGGCAGAAAACAAGGAGTTTCTCACCGTCTTGGACTTTATCGGCAACTACCGGCGGGCCCACCTCATACCTCTGGTCCTCACAGGGCGCAACCCCCAGGAGGAAGGGGAGCAGTTTTACCGCATTCGCGATCTCTCCCTTCACCTGGCCGAAGGATGCACCGTCAATTTCGACATGCGCCTCTTGGATGTCTTTGAGGAAATGCGCCGGTATGACCCGCTCCCTGAGCGCATGAGAACCGAATACTTCCGCTTGAAAGCCGATTTGGGCAGAAGGCCTCTGCGGCTGGACGTCCATGTGGGGAGCGACATTGTCTCCCGGGAATACCTGCGGCCCCGCCATCTTAGGCCCCATAAAGGCTACTTGAGATTCTTGGCGGATCTGGGCGAGCTCACACCTGAGGAAGAGGGATGGCTAGGCACCGATGTGGAGGAGTTCTTGATCGACTTAGAGACAACTGTCATGGCGAAGATGTACAAGATCTCCACCATTGGCGCCTTTATCCAGGAGGGGCAGCTCCTCGCGTCCGTGTCCAGTACTGAAATCGGGAGGGCGCTGCAGCGCTACTACGAGGATCCCCGCTTCCATGTGGACATGCGGGATAAATCCAGCCGAGGTTTCCAGCAGTGGCCCCTGGAAAGGTGGACGCGCCTTGCGGAAAACAACCCCATCCACTTCCTGGACAGAAGCTCACCATTTTTCCAGTATGACCAGATCAACAGAAGGCTGCGCCTGGCCCCTGGGATCGTGGAAAGGCAGTCGCCGGCACTCATCGAACACGTTCAGGACATTCTGCGCTACCGAGAGAGGCTGATGGTGGCACGCCTCTACAAAAGAAAGAGTGACTGAGAGGGGGATTACCATACCTACCTACAACAAGATCGTACGCGACCGCATCCCCGAGATCATTCAAAGTAAAGGGAAGCAGTGCCGCTTTTCCGCGGTGAGTGGAGAGGAGCTGCTTTCCGGTTTGGAGGAGAAGCTGCAGGAAGAGTTTGTGGAATTCACGGAGAGCGGCAGAAGCCTGGAAGAGCTGGCAGATATTCTGGAAGTAGTGGACGGGCTGGCTCTGCACCTCGGTTCATCCTTTGATGAAGTCTTGGTGCTGAAGCGGGCCAAGCGTCAAGAGCGGGGCGGCTTTGAGCAGGGAATCCTCTTGGAATGGGTGGAGGATTAGAACCCGGAGGGCGGTTAAGCCATGGATAATCTGGTTTCCCGGATCAAGGCAGAACTGGAACGGGTAAGCTGGACGTCCTCCGGGGCCCACATCAAAACCGGCGATGTCCGCAAGATCGCCTCCCAGGCCTTTCGCAGCCTGGGGGACAGGTCCAAGGACCATGTGTTTTCCCTCTGCGAAGAGCTCTTAGAGCAGCGCAGCTGGCCCATGAAGGTGATCGCCTTTGATTTTGCCTACCGGGTGCGCAGACAGTACAATCAGGCGGACTTTGCCGTTTTCCAGCGCTGGCTGGAAGAGTATGTGCGGGGCTGGGGCGACTGCGACGATTTCTGCACCCATGCCTTTGGGGAACTGATCTGCCAGTATCCAGAGCTCTCCAGAAAAACCCTCCTATGGACCGAACGGCGGGAGTTTTGGCTGCGCCGCGCCGCCGCGGTTGTGCTCATCCCCTCCATCAGGCGGGGCAAATACATGGAGACAGACCCCCTCCAGGTGGCTGACCTGCTGATGCAGGACGAACACGACCTAGTCCGCCAGGGCTATGGCTGGATGCTCAAAGAGCTGTCCGCTAAGGAACCGGATCTGGTCTTTACCTATCTCCGAAAGCACAGGGCAGTTATGCCCCGGGTTGCCTTCCGCTGTGCCCTGGAGAAACTCGGTGAGGAGAGGCGAAGAATCCTGATGCAGTAGGGTTACCCCCTTGACGGGGGCAGCGCGCCAGGGCACCGTGTCTGGGTGGCCGCGTTCAGTCCCCTTTTTCCAGCAGGAGATCCTCCAAATTTCCAGAATTATGTGCCATACCCTTTTACCTGCACAGAGGAGGAGAGTCCTTGGGCAAGTTCATCCACGCCGCCGATATCCATCTAGACAGTCCCCTGCGGGGCCTGGAGCGCTACGAAGGCGCGCCGGACCAGGTCAAAAACGCAACCCGCCAGGCGTTCGACAACCTGATCCAGCTGGCCCTGGAGGAACAGGTGGATTTCCTGCTCATCGCCGGCGATCTCTATGACGGAGACTGGCGGGATTACAACACCGGTCTGTACTTAGTTAGCTGTATGAACAAACTGCGGGAGGCGGGCATCCCGGTGTTCATTGTCCGGGGTAACCACGATGCCCAAAGCGTGATCACCCGCAGCCTCCCGTTACCGGGCAATGTACATACCTTCGATCACCAAAGGCCCGAGACTAAGCTGATCGAACATTTAGGCGTCGCCATCCACGGGCAGAGCTACCCGACCCGCCAGGTCACCGAGAACCTGGCCCGGGCCTATCCAGACCCTGAGCAGGGCCTGCTTAACATCGGGCTGCTGCATACCGCCTTAGATGGCAGGGAAGGCCATGAGCCCTACGCGCCCTGCTCCCCCCAGGAGCTTGTCAACAAGGGCTACGACTACTGGGCCTTGGGACATGTACATGGGCGGGAAGAAGTTCAGCGGGGCAGCCCCTGGGTTGTCTTCCCCGGTAACCTCCAGGGAAGGCACATCAACGAAGGGGGGCCGAAAGGCTGCACCCTTGTCACCTTTGACCACGGCCAGATCCTCACTGTGGAAGAGCGCCGCCTGGATGTGCTGCGCTGGTCCCGCTGCCGGGTGGACTGCACCGGTTTCCGCACTCCAGAAGAAGTGCTGGAGCGGATCCACGGGCTTGTCCTCCAAGAAATGGAAGCGGCCGAGGGGCGGCCCGTGGTCTTCCGCTTTGAGCTCACCGGAAGCACCCCGGCCCACGGGGAGCTTGTGGGCCAGAGGGAGGAGTGGGCAAACCAGATCCGCGCCACCGTGCTGGACACTTCCTTCCGCCAAGGCTGGCTGGAGAAGGTGAAGCTGCGTACGACCAGCCCCAGCTCGGCAGGGGGGCCCCTGCCTGAGGAACTGCCCCGGGGCTTTTTGGAGAAGTACTTCAGGGAGCTGGGCCAAGACGCCGAATTCCTGGCTGAACTCAAGCAGGAGCTGGCGGCGCTCAAGGCCAAGCTGCCCCATGAGCTCTTCGCCAACCATCCCGACCTCAACTGGGAGAACTCAGCGGTGTTTGAAGAGCTCCTAGCTGCGGCTAAGGACCTGGCGCAGGTGAAACTGACCGCTCGGGAGGTGAGCACCCATGAGGATTAGGTATCTCCGCCTGCCTGCCTTCGGCATCTTCACTGAGCAGGCCGTTAGCTTCGCCCCCGAGCGGGGGCTGCACCTAATTTACGGACCCAACGAGGCGGGGAAGAGCACCCTGCTCACTGCCATCGGTGATGCTTTGTTCGGCATCCCCCGGATATCTCCCCACGCGTTCCAGCACAAACCCGCGAGCTTGCGCATTGTCATGGGTCTGCAGCTGGCCGATGGGCAGGAGCTGGCCTTTATCCGCCGCAAAGGGAACAAGAACACCATCTCGGATCTGGATGGAAACACCCTACCCGATGATCTGCTCGCTTCCTATCTGGCCGGCCTGAGGCGGCCTGAGTTTGAGGACATGTTCGGCCTTGACCACCTGCGCCTGAGGGAAGGGGGCCAGCGTCTTCTGGAATCGGGCGGGGAATTCAGCCAGAGCCTTTTCGAGGCCGCTTCGGGCCTGCGCCATCTCCGGGAGACCTTCCAGGAATTAGAGGAGAAGGCCAGGAGCCTCTATCTGCCCCAGGGCCAGAATCCCGCGGTGAACCAGCTGATGAGCGCCTACAAGGAGCAGAAAAAGGCCGCGGAGGCCGTGGGCCTTTCCGCGCAGGCGTTTGAGGAGCTAGAAGCAAGGTACCAACAGGAACAGGAAGAGCTGGCGGAGCTCGCCCGCCGGGTCAAGGAAGCCCGCAGCAGACAGGCCAAGCTCCAGCGCATCCAGCGCACCAAGCCCCTGCTCACCCAAGGGCGCGCCCAAAAGGAGCGGCTGAGGCAGCTTGGCCCATTGCCTTCTCTGCCCGCGGGCAGCGCCCAGCTCTATCAGGACCTCACTACCCAGCTGCACAGCGCAGAGCAGCAAGAGAAGACCGTAGAGGGCCAGATCCGGGAGCTGGAAGCTCAGCTAGCAGAACTGGACATTCCTGAAGAACTCTTGGCCCAAGGGGAAACGGTGGCTGACCTTTTCAGCGGGCTGGGGAAATACCAGGAGTGGGTGGATGCCCTGCCCCAAGTGGAACTGGAGATTGCCGAGGCCAGGCAGGGGGCCCTCTCCCGGCTGAAAGAGCTGCAGCCCAGGGCCGCAGACCTGAAAGAGGCCGAACAGTATCGCCGGCCCCTCACTGCCATCGCCTTGGTGGAGGATTTAGCTGAGGAGTACGGTGAGATCCAAAAAGAGCTTACCAAGGCCCGGGAAGCAGTGGAGCTGCGCCGCGGAGAGCTGGAGCGGACCAAAGGGAAGCTGGACGCCTTCGGGCCGGTCCAGGATACCACCGAACTGCAGCGCCTGGTGAAGGAGATTCAGGCCAAAGGCAATCTGGAAGAGCAGTACAAAGACCAGCTGCTGGCTCTGGAGGAACAGGAGCAGCTGCTCCAAGGTCAGCTGAGTAGGCTCGCCCTGTGGGGCGGGACCCTGCCAGAACTGGCCCAGGCCAAACTGCCCCCGGCGGCCACCGTGGAGAGCTTTCACCAGGAGTACCAGGAGCTCAAAGCAGAGCGGGACGCCCTGGGGAAGGAAATCAGGCAGCTGGAAGAGGAGATCTCCGGGTACCAGCTCCAGATCAAACTGCAGCAGACCCGGGGAGCTGTCCCTGCGGAAGAGGACCTGCTTAACGCCAGGGAACGCCGAGATTACGGCTGGCAGCTGGTGCGCAGAGCTTGGCTGGAGGGGCAGCCCGATCGGGAGAAGGAAAAGGAGTTTTCCCCGGACCAACCCCTGGCGGAAGCCTATGAAGCAAGCGTAAGTCAGGCGGACCGCATCGCGGACGAACTGCGGCGGGAAGCGGACCGGGTGGCCCAGCTGCAGAGCCTGGAAGTAAAGCTGGAAAGCGCCGTCCAGATCCTCCAGAACAAGCAGCGGGCCCAGCAGGAGCTGCAGGCCCGGGAAGAGGACTTCGAGCGGCGCTGGCTGGAGATTTGGGCTGGCCTTGCGCTGGAGTCTCTGCACCCTGCCGCGATGAAACAGTGGCTGGAAGAGGCTGCAAGGCTAGTTGACGGCTTTGCCCAGCTGCAGCAGGGCAGAATTAAAGCGAAGCGGCTTAAGGAAGATGTGGAAGGCTTTAAGACCAAGCTGGGAGCGGCCCTCCAGCAACTGGGCGCAGCTGACCAGGGCAGCCTTCCGGAACTCCTGGAGCGGGCCAACTTCATCCTTGCAGAAGCCCAAAGGCGCTGGGGAGAGCAGACCAGTTTGCAGCAGGCCCTCAGCGACCAGCAGGCGGCACTGAGCAGAGATCAAGAGACCCTAAAGGCTGCCCAGGAGAAAGAACAGGCTTGGTCCAGCCGCTGGGCCGAAGCCATGGAGCAGCTGGCTCTTCCCGCCAGCACAACCGTACAGGTCGCAAAGCGCTATGTCGCGGCTTTGCAGCAGCTCTTCGAGCTTTTGGACCAGCTCCGGGAAGCTGAGCGGCGCCGGGACCAGCAGCGCAAGTTCAAAGAGGCCTACGAAGCAAAAGTGCAGCAGGTGGCACACCAGTGCGCTTTAGATCTGCCTCTGGAGAGCATTCCCCTGGCGGTCCGGGAGCTCATGAAAAGGGTGCAGGCTGCCCAGCAAAACCAATCCGCCAAAGAAGAAGTCCTCAAGCAGCTGGAACGGGCCCAAAGGAACTTGAGGGAGCTGCAGGAGCACGCGGCCCAAAGCGAACAGAGGCTGGCGGAGCTTATGGCCACGGCCCAGTGCACCACCCGGGAGGAGCTGGAGCAGCTGCTTGCGCAGCACCGGGAAGCGGAAGAGCTGCGCCAGAAAATCAAGGAGCTGGAAGAACAGCTGCTCAGCACCGGAGATGGACTATCCCTGGAGGAACTGCAGGCGGAAGCGGAGCTGGTGGAGGTGGACAGCCTCCCTGGTGAGCTGGCCCAACTCGGCAGGGAACTGGAAGAGCTGGAAGCACAGCAGGAGGCCTTAAACCGGGCCTTCGGCGTCACGGAGAAGGAGTACAAGGAGAAGGTCCAGGGCACAAGTCTAGCCGCGGTGGAAGCGGCCGCGCAGGCCCAGGATACCTTGGCCCGCTTAGCTGGGGCAGTGGAGCGCTATGTTCAGTTGAGACTAGCCGCAGCTATTTTGCACAGGGCTGTGGACCGCTACGGGCAGGAGCACCAAAACCCGGTACTGAAGCGGGCCGGCGAGATCTTTAAAGAGCTTACCGCCGGCAGTTTCCAGAGCCTCGCGGTGGACTACGACGACCGGGACAAGCTGGTGATCAAAGGAGAGCGCGCCGGCGAACTGGTGGGGGTCCAGGGGATGAGCGATGGCACCCAGGATCAGCTCTATCTGGCTCTGCGCCTGGCCAGCATTGAACGCTACCTGGAGGCCAAAGAACCCCTGCCCCTGATCCTGGATGATGTGCTCATCAATTTCGACGATCGCCGCGCCGCCGCGGCCCTGCGCACCTTGGCGGAGCTGGGGCGCAAGACGCAGGTGATCATGTTCACCCACCACCTGCGCCTCGTGGAGCTGGCCCAGCAGGAGCTGGCTCCAGAGGACTTGGCCCTGTACCTTTTGGGTGGCGACGCAGCAGAGGTGGAGCCCGTTGAGCCTTCAGTGCCCTCGGCCGTGCTGGGGTAAACCGCGACAGGGGAAGGCGAGGTCGATCCTCCGTAAGCGTTAAAGCGACCGTACCGTGACAAAAGGCTTAAGATGGTAAACGTTCTGAGGATCCTACAGGCCTGGGGTGGGGTGAAAGGAACAAAAAGCTTCTACCCTGTAATGGGAGAGGTTTAGGGTCATTTCCGGGTTGTGCGGCAGTAATCCGGTATGGTTTCTGACCAAGGTAAGAACTCGTCCAGATCTTTGGCCGTGGCGTTGGGCAGTTCCGTGAACAAGTACTTCAGGTACTCGAATGACTTCAGGCCGTTCTCTTTGGCCGATTCAACGACGCTGTAGGTTGTGGCACTGGCCCTGGCTCCCCGCGGGGTGATGCAGAACAGGAAGTTCTTCCGCCCGATCACAAACGGCTTGATGGAACGTTCTGCTCTGTTGTTGCTGAGCTCCAGCCGTCCATCCAGAAGGAAGTTGTTGAGCTCTTTCCAGTGCTTGAGGCAGTAGGAAACAGCCTTCCCTTAGTGGCTCTGCTGGACACATTCTGCGCTGGTCTTTTCAAGCCATGCCAAGAAAGCCTCCAACACAGGTTTGCTGCGCTGAAGCCGCTGCTCAAAGCGTTCTTGGGGGTCAAGGTCCTCAAGCTCTCTTTCGATGTCAAAGAGCGCGTTGCAGAACTTAAGCCCCTCTAAGGATTTGGGATCTTGAGCCCTCCTTCCAGCGGCTTTGATGGCTTCATCGAAATCGCGCCGGGCGTGGGCCCAGCAGCTCACCCTGGTTACATCGGGAATACCATTGTAGCCAGCATAGGCATCCGTGACCAGGAACCCCTTGGGATGTTCCCCGGACCGGGTAGGCTGATACTCGAAAAGCACAATCCCAGGACTAGCCCGCCCCGAACGGTACAGCCACATGTATGACTGGGATTCGGCTTTCTTGCCGTCTTCCTGGAGTACTTGGATTGTGGTCTCATCAGCGTGGATTATGCCCTGTTCCAAAAGCTTCTCTTTCATCCGGTCATAGATTGGTTGCAGCCAGTGCTGGGCATGCATGATCCAGTTGGCCATGTTCTGCCGGGAGAGATTCACACCTCTTCGTGACCACTGCTGCTCCTGGCGATAGAGGGGCACGCCCATCACATACTTCTCTTCAATGACATGGGCTACAGCGGAAGGAGAAGCAATGCTTCCAGGGAAAGCCCTGTTTAGCTTCGGGGCCTTAACCATCACAAGAGCGCTGCCATCCCCATGAGTTTCGCAGTGGCGGCAGGAGTAGACATACTGCACATGCTTGGTAACGGAAAACTGAGCCGGCACCACGACCAGCTCTTTGGTGACTTCCTGGCCGATGATGTGCCTTCCATGGCCGCAGGAACAGATCAGCTCTTCCTCGGGAAGGCGGTACTCGACCACATTCTCGGGCAGGCCTTCAAGATTGATGCCCTTCTTGCCCTTGGACTTGGTTCTCTTGTGGGCCTGGACGGTGACCAGTTCCGGCTCGGGAGCCAAAGGCTCTGCAGTGGCTTCGGCTTCGTTGAAAGCATCCTCGAAAAGCTGAAGCTGATTCTTGTTTGTCTTCTCGCTGGACCGGCCAAAGCGCTTCGCTGTGAGCAGGCGCAGTTGAGCTTCCACATACTGCAGTTTCTGCAGGACTTTGGCCAGTTCAGCTTCAGCCTTAAGTGCGCGTTCCTCAGCTATGAGAGCTCGTTCTTGCCAGGAGTATTTGATTGGATCGATGGTTTTAGCTGTGTTTTCCGTACCCATCTACTTCGTCCCGGCGACCAACGTGTCCTGCTGGACGCGGAGTAGCGGGTCGATGCCCGACCCTCCCCTCTGAAGGTGTATTGGGTCTGGCAGAGAAAAAAAGGGGCTTCAGTGATAGCTGAGACATTGTAGACCTAACGCCGCTGATCAAGTTGATCTAGAGATGTTCTGCGAAGGATGGTGATCGCGATCGTGGATGTGTTTCCCAGGGACGTCACAGTCTTCAGCACTGTTCGGCGTTGTCGGAAGACTATGCTTACGGTGAGTACAGGGAGTACCTTGACTACCCGAAGGAACAGGGGCTGATAAAGGCCTAAAAGCATCTTCGGCAGAAACGCGTTCTGCCTGGATGATAGGGTGAACGTGAGGATTGCCTACTCGGGCGGAACGACCTGTTGAGGTGGGGAAGTAGACTTTTACGATTACCAATCTGACACGACGACTGCTGAAAGCAAAGAAAGTCGATGCACTTATCCTGCTCTTGGAGTCTCCCACCGAGTTCGTGTGGATTCCGGGTGAGATCGCAGTCCGCGATTTCCTGAAGATGGCGCATAGGAACAAGTACAATGTGTGGCAGTTTCGGGTAGTCAAGCAGAATGGCAGAACTGTACTGAAGTCTACATCAGGGCAACGGAGAGAAGAACAGTTCGACTATACGCAGTACAGCAATACTCTCCCACGAACCAAACCATGTGTTCTTTCCTATGCACGGTAAGAAGATGAGCCGCAAATGACGATGAGTGCTAAGCCGCCGGGGGTTGGCATATGGAAACCATGAAGAACCACATGAAACGAGAAGCTTCTGTTGCACATCGCCCCCAGCTGGGGTCCAGAACCGGTTATGCAAAATACGCCAAGGAGTGGAGTCGAATGACAAACAGAAAAGGCGCATCCTTCACCGGCGAGTACCGCAATGTCTTTTTGGAGTTCGGGTACCCGGAAGAAGAGATCGAGAAAAAGGTTGCTGACACCTTTGAGCAGTTGTTCTTTGGCGATGAAAACACCCGCATCTACTACCCAGCTGGGGAGGACATGGGCTATTTGCTCGACACCGGCAACCTAGACGTGCGTACGGAAGGCCAGTCATACGGCATGATGATGGCCGTGCAGATGGACAACCAAGAGCTCTTCAACCGCATCTGGAAGTGGACCCATACTTACATGTGGCATGATAGCGGCCGGTACAAGCACTACTTCGCCTGGTCATGCAGGCCCGACGGAACCCGACTCGCCCAGGGTCCAGCCCCTGATGGGGAAGAGTATTTTGCCATGGCGCTCTTGTTTGCTTCCAACCGCTGGGGCGATGGGGAATACCCCTTCGACTACAGCAGGCAGGCTAAGCAGATTCTCGCTGCCTGTGTCCATAAAGGCGAAGGTGGGGAAGAAGGCGACCCCATGTGGGATCCCACCAACAAACTGATCAAGTTTGTCCCTGAGACTCCCTGGACCGATCCTTCCTACCATCTACCCCATTTCTATGAGCTGTTTTCGCTCTGGGGGCCAGAAGAGGATCGTCAGTTTTGGAAAGAAGCCGCCGCTGCCAGCCGCGACTTTCTCAAACGAGCCTGCCATCCTGTCACGGGGCTTGCCCCAGAGTACTCGGAGTATGACGGCACTCCAAACTTCACCCGCGGCCACGGCAACTTCTACAGCGACTCTTACCGTGTTGCCCTCAATGTAGCGCTGGACTATGAATGGTTCCGAGCCGATCCCTGGCAGGTCGAACAGTCCAACCGCATTCAAGAGTTCTTTGCCCATGTGCCCATGGAAGAGTATAAGGTTTACGCTGTGGACGGCACTGTCATCGAAGAACCGGCGCTGCACCCTGTGGGGCTCTTAGCCACGAACGCAGCGGCTTCACTCGCCAGCAATGGTCCTCACAGGAAGGCATTTGTGGAGCGCTTTTGGAACCTCCCTCTCCGCAAGGGGAAGAGGCGATACTATGACAACTGTCTCTATTTCTTCAGCCTGCTTGCGTTGAGCGGCAAGTATCGCATCATCTTCTGAGCTTGCTTGGGAGATGCCCAGAACCGCACAGACATGCTCTGGTTGGGCTGCTTTGGGTCTGATACCGTCGCTGCCCGTGCCGCCGGTTCTTATGTAGGGCTGGCCGGGCCATCGAAGTGGGGACAAGGTTGTTGTTACTCAACCAGCAAGCGCCCGGGACATAGACCGTCCCCGAGGCTTGCACGGTAAAGCCTATAGTTGGTGGTATCGTTGGAAGTAGACTACGCTCGATGCCGTTCACTATTCCGATTTCTCCGATGAACAAGGAAGTCAGTAGAGTGTGTTCCATCGAAAACCATGGTGGTTGGCGGTGGCGCTCGAGGTGATGACGTCCTTGAACTCAAGGAACTTCATATTGGGCGGAAATGAGGCAGAGGCCATTGACCTGCTTCTGAAATCGAGCAACGCAACGGTATATTCTCCATCGTCTAACCTACATGGAAATGCTATCTAGGAGAGGATCAAGAAGGGGGAAATCCCGGACGTCGAAGGGTTGTTTCTGTCCGTCCGAGAAATCGAGAAGCTGTAGTTCATCGACGATGTTGAACGCTCGAAGACAGACGTCATCTCTATGTTTGGGTTGAAGGATTGAGCTGGAGTCGGTACGTTTACTAGTTCGGCAGGCTTGTCTTGGAGCAGATCACCGGAGCTGTCAGCGGCATTCCGGTGATTTCCACATCTCAGGACTTCTGCTGTAACGGCTCAAACAGCAGAGTCCTTCCGAAACGCTTAGGAGACCTGGTTCATCAAAGTGTTCCGCCGAGTAAGCAAGGGAAGAGTCAAACCGACATCAACAACATTGATAGCCAGACGATTGCATACCTGAAACGGATCATGTATCAGAACAACCAACAAAGCCCGCATATGGGGAAAAAAGTGATTTCTGGCTATCCCAAAGGTCGGATGCCCTCTTATCGTTATCCTTTCGCTGGGTTCAGAGTGAGAGGTGGCCAAACTGCGACCAGCGGGGCCAGAGAATCGCCAGCCACCCCGCCTCTATGGGCGGGATTGCGTGCAGTACAAGCTAGAGCACTACCTTCCGCTGCTGGAGAAGAAGCCGCGGGCAGTGTGGAACGCTCAGGCAGTAAGAGCCGTCGGTTTGCCTGCAGCGTTTTGGGGCTTTGCCAAGAAGCTTGGCAGCGACTATGAAGTTGTCAAGTTGCTGAGACTAATGGCAGAGTATGGCATCCCCGTCGTTCTTTCGGCCATGGAGGCCGCGGCCAGTGTCGGGCCCTATGCTTACGAAGCGGTCAGAACCAAACTGGAGCTGGGGCAGTGCGACAGCAAGCCGGACAAGCCCATCACCGATCCACTTCAAATCCAGCAGGTTGACCTTTCTGCCTATGATTCCATGTTGGCGGGGGGTAAGTCCGCATGAACGCAACGATCGAACTCATACGCCTCTACGCTAAACAGCTTAAGCTCCCCACCATCGCACATCCTGAGCAGCTGCTTCGGGAGGCTCTGGCCAAGGAGCTACGAAGAGTTTCTCGTCCAGGTGTTGCAGACAGAAGCCGAGCAGAGAAAGGAGAATCAACGGAAAAGGCGGATCAAAGCGGCCAGGTTCCCCCTGAGAACACTGGATACTTTTGAATTCGAGAACCTAGAACACGTTAAGCCAGAAACCATCTGGAGCCTAGCAGACAACGGTTACATAAAGCGCCGTGAAAACATCATCTGTATGGGCAACCCAGGGATGGGCAAAACCCATCTTTCGATAGCCTTAGGCATTCTGGCTTGCAATGATGGCTACCGGGTGCGCTTCTACAGCGCCCCGGCCTTGGCCAACGAATTGGTGGAAGCTGATCATCAGCACGAACCTGGAGTTCTCGAAGTGGGTTCAGTTTTTTGGAGATCCTCCAAGGCGAAAGGTTATCCACACTACTCAGCAATTGCCCGCACAGCGGGCTTTTTGCTTTTCCCAGGCCCCTCTCCCTTCGCAGTGGGGCCCAGTTTGGCGGCTGGGAAGCTCTGCCGCCCTGTGAAAAAGTTGACACTTGGTCCGGGCTTTGATATCCTTAAGGCAACTTACAGGGGCTGTACATAAGATATTACCGAGACGACGCTGCGCAGCGTGCAGTCTGTGTAGAGGGGGAGGATAGATGAAGAAAAAAGTGCGGTTGTATGGCTTCAACAACCTCACCAAGGCCTTGAGCTTTAACATCTATGACATTTGCTATGCCAAGTCGAGACGGGAGCGGCAGGATTATATCAAATACATCGACGAGCAGTACAATTCCCAGCGCCTGACGGAAATCTTGACGGAAGTGGTGGACATGATCGGCGCCAAGGTGCTGAACATTTCCACCCAGGACTTCGAGCCTGAAGGTGCTTCAGTCACGGTGCTGATCGCCGAGGAAGAGCTGGTTCCCGTGGGCGATACCATCGTGGCCCACCTGGACAAGAGCCATGTCACGGTGCATACTTACCCTGAGTACCACCCAGATACCAGCCTGGCCACTTTCCGCGTGGATATTGACGTGGCCACCTGCGGGGAGATCAGCCCGCTCAATGCTTTAGATTTTCTGATCAACTCCTTCGACTCCGATATCATCACCATAGATTACCGGGTGAGGGGCTTCACCCGGGCCGTGGATGGAAGGAAGCTGTTTATGGATCACGACATCACCTCCATCCAGGACTTCATCAGCCCCGCCATCCTCGCCAAGTACGATGCAGTGGACATCAACGTATACGGAGCTAACCTCTTCCATACCAAGCTGCTCATCAGGGAACTGGATCTGGAAAACTACCTCTTCAACACCGACCCCTACGAATTCTCCCCCAAGGAGCGCATGGAGATCGCCGCTAGTTTGCGCAGGGAGATGATGGAGATCTTCAGCGGCTGCAACGTCTACTAGAAGGAGTGGATGGATTGGACCTCTGGTTTACTGAGCAGTTATCGGATCACGTGCGTCTTTCCCTGCGGGTCACCCGCCATCTATACAGTGGAGAGAGCCCTTTCCAAAGGATCGATGTGCTTGATTCGGTGGAATTCGGGCGGGTTCTTCTAATCGACGGCCTGATCATGATCACCGAGCGGGACGAGTTCATCTACCACGAGATGATCACCCATGTGCCCATGGCCGTGCACCCCAGTCCCCGCCGGGTGCTGGTGGTGGGGGGCGGCGATGGGGGAACTGTGCGGGAACTCTGCCGCTATGACCGCATAGAGCACATAGATCTGGTGGAGATCGATGAGCTGGTGGTGCAGGTGGCCAAGGAGTTCTTTCCCACCACCTCCAGCGGTTTTGCCGATCCCCGTGTTCAGCTGCACTTTGCCGATGGGGTAGATTACGTGCGCAAGTGCGGCACTAAATACGATTTGATAATTGTTGATTCCACCGATCCCATCGGACCCGGTGAAGGCTTATTCACCCAGGAGTTTTACCAAGACTGCTTCCGCATCCTAAATGATGATGGCATCATGGTCAACCAGCACGAAGGGCCCTTTTACGCAGAAGATGCCAGGGCCTGCCAGCGCGCCCATGCCCGCATTGTCCAGGTTTTCCCCATCAGCCGGGTGTACCAAGCTTGTATCCCCACCTATGCTTCTGGACACTGGCTCTTTGGGTTTGCCTCCAAGAAGTATCATCCTGTGAAGGATCTGCGGGCGCAGGAGTGGGAAGCCCTCGGGCTGAAGACCCGCTACTACAACACCAAGCTCCACAGGGGAGCCTTTGCCCTGCCGGTCTATGTGGAAGAGCTGCTCGCGGCGGTGGAGTAAGGCGGAGCTGTACCTACTCTTGAGTCCATTCGGCGCCTGCTTTGGGCCTCGGCCTGCCGCGCCCTGCCAAGTAGATGAGAAATGCCAGCGCATCCCGCTGGTTTTTTTGTCTTGACTTCAACGCCTCCAGCCGCCGCGCCGCCTCAGAGGGGTGCATGGCCTCCTGCTGGGCCAGCTCTGCCGGGATGATCGATCTTTATCTGGTCCACTGGCTGTTGAGTGTCTTCTGGGCGCGGCACAGGGGCATCTATCTCTGGCGGTGGACCTTGTTTACCGCTTGCAGATGCGCCGCCGTCCAAAAGGCCGCGCCCCAGTGCTACCTCGCTGGAAGCGGTAACCGCCAAAAGAGAAACGGCCGCTTTTCAGCGGCCGCTCAGCTTGCCACGTACAGGGGGGAATTCCCGCCTGCCGAAGCCGACATTCATGCGGAAGCTCAGCTCAACTTCCCCGGGAGTGAAGGTGCAGGTTAAGTGATAGGAAAACGGTGTTTCCACCAGGCGGGTCATGATTTCCAAAGTGTTGGCGCTCTGCCGGGCTGCGCAGGAAAAGGCCGGTGAGCTGCCCTGGACAGAGGGGCTCGGCGGGGGGAAGCTGCCCTCGCCGTAGCGGCCGTAGCCGCAGGTGATCTCCGCCTGGCCCTGGGGCAGTTCCAAAGCGGCGTAGATGGAATCGTCGCGGAAGGTGAAGCTAATGGCCTTTACCCCCAGCTCGCTATGGGGAAAGACGTAGCGTCCAGCAAAACTCTCTTCAGTGCCCCGCTTTTCCCCGGGGAGGGGAGCTAGGGCCAGGTTTTCCAGCTTGGCCAGGAGCCGTTCCTGTTCTTCGTTGGCTTCCGGAAGGGGATCGGGGGAAAGCGCGGGGAGGATGATCTCCCAGATGCCATCCAAGACCCCCTGCATATCATCGGTTCCCGCGGTGATGGCCACCACCAGATCCTTTTCCGGGACAACAACGCAGAACTGCCCGAAGGCGCCGTCACCCCGGTAGGCGTTGTGCCGGCAGCGCCAGAACTGATAGCCATAGCCCTGCCGCCATTCGATGGCCACATTGTCGTTGTCAATCTGCTTGCTGGTGGCTTCCCGGATCCAGGCGGGGCTGAGCAGCTGCTGGCCGTTCCACATACCCTCCTGCAGGTAGAACTGGCCGAACTTGGCGATATCCTCAGTCTTCAAGCTCAAACCATACCCGCCGGTGTCGATACCCCGGGGGCATCTCTCCCAGGTGGCGCCGGTGATGCCCAGGGGCTGGAAGAGGCGGGGGGTTAGGTAGTCCAGGAGCCTTTGGCCTGTAACCTTGTGCAGGATGGCGGAGAGCATGTAGGTTGCGGCGGTGTTGTACACAAAGTGGGTGCCCGGTTCCCGGGGCACCTCTTCCGCCAAGAACGCCTTCACCCAATTGCCGTCGGGGGCGGCGTGGACCCGCCCGGATGGATCCTCCTCATGGCCTGTGGACATGGTGAGCAGGTGGCGGATGCGCATCTTGGCCAGGTTGGGGCCGACCTTTTGCGGCAGCTCCTCCGGGAAGAAGCTGCACACCTCATCGTCGACAGTGAACAGACCTTCCTGCACGGCAAAGCCAATGGCCGTGGAGGTGAAGCTCTTGCTCAAGGAAAAGAGCATGTGGGGACGTTCAGGACCGTAGGGCTTCCACCAGCCCTCCGCCAGCACCTGGCCGTGGCGGAGGAGCATCAGGGAATGGATCTCCAGCCGCTTGCGGGCAAAATAATCCAGAAGTTCGCCGACTGCAGCCGAGGGCAGGCCCTGGCTTTCTGGGGTAGTGCGCTTGAGACCTTCTGTTTCCGACATCTCGCTCATCCTTTGCTAAGGCATTTTCCGCGATTATTCGCCAAACAGGGAGAAACCCCTCCAAATCCGCTCCTTGGCCTGATATTTCGAGGGTTTTCTGCCTGTAGAAGTCTCCGGGTTTACCTGCAGCAAAGGACAAGGAGATAAACGGTGGATGCCTAATACTACCCGTAAAGATGGCGCGGGCTTTCGAAGGAGGATGCCACATCCGCTCAGTACTATCGACTTGAGGTGGCAGACTTTTTACTGCTTCCCTTAACGGTTGCTTTGAACGTTGATACCTGAGTTACTGGGTGGGCCGTGGATCCTGGGTGAAAGGAAGTTTAGGAACCGCTTAGGTTTTGAGTCAGTTCAAGGAAGAGAGGGGGACCGCAGGTGACTGATCAGCAAAAGGAGGTCCTGGAGGCTAAGGTAGCTGCCCGGGAAGTGCTGCGCCGGCTGGATGAGGTGGAAAGGACGCTGCGCGGGGCGCGCAATTGGGGCTTTTTCGACCTGTTTTCCAACCGGAGCTTCCTATCAAGTTTGGTGAAATTCGGCAAGATCAACAAAGCCGAAGACCAGCTCCGCCAAGTACAGGCTGCCTTAAGGCGCCTCCAGAAGGAGTTGGGGGATATCAATCTCTCTGTGCGGGAGTCGTTGAATATCGGCAGCTTCCAGGCCTTTTTGGATATCGCTTTCGACAACATCATCTCAGACTGGCTGACCCAGAGCAGGATCCACGAAAGCCTCCGGGAAGTGGCCTATGTCAAGCGGGAAGTGCAGCAGGTACTGACTCGCCTGGAAGAGATGGAAAGAGAGCTGTAAAGCGGCGGCAGAGGCATGACACGAGCGGCATTGAGCATCTTCAGTGCCGTT